>JACUUR010000037.1 GCA_014859205.1 Dehalococcoidia bacterium
TCGAATGCCCGTTTTCTGCTATAATTTCGCACCTCGCAATGGGTCATTACTTAGGCGTAGATGTCGGCTCTGTCAATGCCAAGCTGGCACTCATAGATGAGAATGGCAGGGTCGTTCGATTTGACACCGAGAGAGTAAGCTCCAGCCCTCGAGCCACAGTCAGTTCGCTTATCGCCAGGCTGGGCGACGTCTGCGACTTGAAGACGATCGTCGCTGCCGGTGTATCCGGCTCAGGCAGGGCGGTCATCCCCGGCGAGCTTGGCTGGACCCAATACAGCAGTTCACTGGCTGTTGCCTCCGGGCTACTCCACCTCTATCCCGGCGTCAGGACTATCATACAGATCGGCGGGCAGAGCACCCTGGTGGTGGAACTGGAGGACGGCTTGCGAAAGCCCTGGAAGGTGGAGTCCAACCCGCTTTGTGCCGCCGGCACGGGCAGGTTCCTGGAGCAACAGGCATACAGGCTCGGCATCAGCATGGAGGACTTCGCTGACCTGGCCCTCAAGTATCAGGGCACTCCTCCCAGGATAGCGGCCCGCTGCAGCGTATTTGCCAAGACCGACCTCATCCATCTGCAGCAGAAGGGCGTTCCGCTCGATGCCATGCTCTACGCACTTTGTGAGAGCGTAGCCCGTATGGTCTCCTCGTTGAAGAGAGGGCCCTTTCAGGAGCCTGTCTACTTTGTGGGCGGCGTTGCCGCCAATGCCGCCGTGGCCAAGTCCCTCAATCATATGATCTCGGCCAGGAACGAGCGTCCTGTTGAGGTGATTATCCCTCCGGACTACCGTCATATGGAGTGCCTTGGCTCGGCCTTGCTCTCTATAGGTAAGACCTCCCGGGCGGTGGTGCTGCCGGAGACAGAGGGCAAGCAGCGCTATTTCGAGATGCCCAGGCTGGAGGTCGTTGCTTCGGCCGGTGCAGGCGGAGACAGCCTGAGGATAGAAGAACAACGGATCGGCTACCTCGGGGTTGATGTCGGTTCTACCAGCACCAAGGCGGTCATCATGGATGAGTCCGGCAGGCGCTTGCTGGCTAAGAACTACCTGATGACTGCGGGCAGGCCGGTGGAGGCCGTCAGGCAGGTGTTCAGAAACCTGCTGCAGGAGGGCGCCCAGAAGATCAGGATAGCCGGCGTGGGCGTTACCGGCTCGGGTAGATACCTGGTGGGTAGCTTTATCGGTGCGGACTTGATCAAGAACGAGATAACCGCCCAGACCCGGGCGGCCGCCGAGATAGACCCGGAGGCGGATATCATCGAGATCGGCGGGCAGGACTCCAAGCTGGTCATTAAGAGAAACGGCGTGGTCGTTGATTATCACATGAACAAGGCCTGCGCCGCGGGCACCGGCAGCTTCATCGATGAGCTGGCCGAGATGCTGGGCGTTTCGGTGACCAACGGTGAATTTGCCGACCTGGCCTTCGAGGCTCCCCATACGATTGACCTGGGGACGAGATGCGCCGCCTTCATGAGTCAGTCGGTGGCCTCGGCACAGCAGGAAGGCGTGCCGCTGGAGATAATCACCGCCAGCCTAGCCAATTCCATAGCCAAGAACTACCTCTCCAAGGTGGTGGAGCACAGGAAGCTGGGCGACAAGGTCATCCTCACGGGCGCGGTGTTCTATAACCAGGCCGTGGCCTCCGCATTCTATCACCAGCTTGAAGGTAAGAGGCTGACCGTGGCTGAGCATAAGGAGGTCAGCGGCGCCATAGGCGCAGCCCTGCTGGCCAGAGAGGCCATGGCTATCCCCTTGCCGGAGGAAGCTGCTCCGGGCCCTGTCCCCGGGGAAGCCGAAGCACCAGTTCGGGAATCGAAGTTCCGGGGCTTTCAGGAGGTTGTGGACAGGGAATGCAAGCTGACTACATTCGTGTGCAAAGGGTGTGACAACAACTGCACTATCACCCGCATGGAGATGCCCGGTGAGGACGCCACCTATTATGGCAGCCGGTGCGACAAGTACGACGCCATAGCCAGCCACGCCAGAAGGGAGACCTTTTTCGATAAGCGAGAGCATCTGCTCTTTCGTGACTATAGAAAGGATTCCGGAACAGGGCCCGTGGTGGGCATTCCCAGGGCTTTGCTGGTCTATGATTATGCTCCGCTGCTTATCGGTTTCCTCAATGCGCTCGATGCCAGGGTGGTGCTGTCTAGTCAGACCACCGGCGAGATCATGGAGCAGGCGGTCGAGCTAAGCTACCCCGACAGTTGTTTCCCCGTCAAGCTTCTCCACGGGCATGCCGCGACCCTGAAGGATGCGGACTACGTCCTGTATCCCTGCGCCATTCGCCTGGGCAGAAAGGACGATGACTCCAATCAGAAATACTCCTGTCCTCTGGTGCAGGCCTCCCCGTACATAATCCGCAACGTGCTTGACTTCGGGGAGCGACTGCTGATACCGATAATCGATTTCAGCCTGGGCGATGCCGATGTGATAAAGAACCTCGCTGACGTCGCCGTCAAGCTGGGCTATAGCAGACGGAAGGGCAAGGAGGCAGCCCTGGCCGGCATCGAGTCCCAGCGCAGGTACGAGGCCGACCGGGCGGCGCTGGGCCGCGAGTTGCTGGAGCAGTTGCACAGTAGCGCCGATCGATCGGAACTGGGCGTGGTGCTGTTCGCTAGGTCATACATGTTCCAGGATGCCGGTGCCAATCTAGGCATAGCGGAGAAGCTCGCTCAACTGGGGGTGGTGCCTGTACCGCTGGACTTACTGCCGCTGGATTCGGTAAATCCCAGCGATTACTCAGACCGTCCTTACTGGCTCTACGAGAACAAGTTCATCGCGGCCGCGGCCATAACTGCCTCAGACCCTCAGCTGTATGGATTGTGGTTGACAAACTTCGGATGCGGCCCGAATTCCTTCATCATTCACCTGGTCGAGGACATCATGGGCGGCAAGCCTCTGGGGCAGCTAGAAATAGACGAGCACGCTGCGGAGGCCGGCATCGTTACCCGCCTTGAGGCCTTTGTTGACACCATCAAGGGATTTGCCCAGTCTGGTGGCAGACATGAGCGACCTCGCAAGGATATCTACCGTAGGGCATTTCCTCCCGTCATTGATAACAAGAAGACGTTCATTATTCCCAGGATGTCGCCGCACATCGAGATCGTGGGTGCTCTCCTGGAGGGCAGCGGTTTCAGAGCGATGGTGCTTCCCCAGGCCAACGAACGCAATCTGTTGTATGCCGATAAGCTGACATCGGGGACCGAATGTCTGCCCTATCGCGTAGTCCTGGGCGACTTCCTGAGGTTCTGGTACGAAGACGGCGCCGGCCTGAGGAATGTGGAGGCCGTAATGGCCGGGGCCTACGGCCCCTGCCGGTTCGGGAAATATGCTCTGGAACAGAGCAGAGTACTTCAGGAGGTGGGCATCGATCTGCCCATACGGACCACCATCTCGAATAATGCCTATCGTGATACGGAGATCAGTCCCGGTTTTGCCCGCCTGGCCTGGAAGGGCAGCGTGGCTATCGACTATGTGCAGAGGTTGCTGTGGCGCACCCGACCTTATGAGCGAAAGGCGGGCTCAGCAGATGCACTGTTCGACCACTACCTGGCCAGAGTGGTCGGTCGCGTCCGCGGCAGGGAAGCCTTCGATGACGTTCTTCGTCAGGCTGCCGCTGATTTCAGGTCGATCAGAGACCCCGACCTGCCCCGCAGGCCCCTGGTGGGCATTAACGGCGAGATCTTTCTGCGCTCCAACGAGTTCAGCAACCAGGACCTGGTCAGGGAGTGCGAGCGGGCCGGCCTGGAGGTCGTCGTCTCCTCTATGGGTGAGTGGATCAACTACATCTTCCATCGGCATTTGGAGGATGCCGTCAGGGACCGCAAGTTCCTCAAGGCGCTGATCAGCTATACGATAACGCGTGTCTGGCGGCACGACGAGCACGCTGTGATCAAGCATTTCTCGGACCTGGTCCCGGTCGATGAGAGAGAGGCTTCAACTGGGCATATGCTCAAGTATACAAGCCAGTGGCTCTCCCCCAAGTGCGGAAGCGAGGCAGTTCTCAGCATCGGCGGAGGAATCGAATGGATGGAGAACCCCAGGTTCGCCGGTGTCATATCGGTGATGCCCCATGGCTGTATGCCGGGCGGCATCGTGGCCGCCATGTCGGAAAGGTTCAGTGCCCTGTATCATAAGCCCTGGATAAACCTGACCTATGATGGCTTCGCCGAAAGCACCAACCTGACCAGGATAAACAACTTCGCCGAGATCATCAGGTTCTGCTGCCAGCAGAGACCCGTCAAAGAATCACCAGGCTTGGCTTCCCTGGGCCACACCCGACCGTGAAGCCCTGCGTAGCGCTCGTCCTGCGCACCGCAAGTATATCTGCCCGCCTTTGTAGTATAATTGCCCATAGCTGACTCCTCGCCACGCGGATGCCAATGCTGTGGTCTGATACGGATAGAAGCAAAGCCGGCAGGGCGGGACGGATCAATCTGTCCCATCGAGCGTTCGAGCGTCTGGTGGCAAGGGCGCTGGCCGGCCTGCCCGAGGAGTTCCAGAGTAGGCTGGAGAACGTGGCGGTGCTTATTGAGGACGAGCCTCCGGCGGATATGCCCGACACGATGGGTCTTTACGAGGGCATACCGCTGATCGAGCGCTCGTTGGAGGACACCCTGCTGCCCGATCAGATCACCATCTTCAAGGGTCCCATTGAGCGCGCCTGCGGGAGTGAGAAGGAGATAGAGGAGGAGGTCCGCCTCACCGTGCTGCACGAGGTGGGACACTACTTCGGGTTGGACGAAGCTCAGCTGGAGTAGAGTTCAGGGGGTGGACCGCCGGTCGAGCCAGGGGGAGATCAGTATAGTGTCCCTCGGGTTGTCTGGTGTCCCCCGCGTTGCCCAATAGCGGTTCTCGGCTACCGGAGCAATCTTCTCAGATCGTCGATGAACTTATCGAGCATCTTCACCTTATCGCTCTCCTCCACATCGGCTTCGCTTAGGACGTAACCTCCGTCCGTATCGGTCTCAACTATGGCCCGCCCTTTCTTGGCCGGTCTTCTCAACCTCAACGTACCATCCTCATCGGGAGTTACGAAGTACACCTTTATGTGCCGTGTTGCTTCGTCAGAGGCTAGCTTTATTTTCCAGTATCCTGTCTGTGCTATCCTCTCTCTTAGTGTGACTTTGCTGGATAGGATAGCTACAATCTCACTGGTGTCGGGCCGGTAGATTATCAGGTCAATATCAGGCAGGTAGCATCCGAACTCGCCATAATCCACCAGCAGATTCCTCTTAACTTTGCTCAGGCCCTTTGGAAGATTCCTGGAATTCGTTCTCTCTATTGTATTCCCATTCACCACTTCCAACCCGAGCTCTCTGACTTCGTCTATGATTACATACTTAATCAGCTTCTCCAGATTCCTACCCTTGAATGCCCTCCACGATTGCTCATGGTCTACACCCCCGAACTCACGCTCATGCTGTTCCTTAGCTTCCCTCAGAACGTTTGATACTTGTCTGTATGCTTCAGCACCATACCTCTCTCGCTTCTTATCGTAGATTCTGATCAGATCGTCAATGTTCATGTGTGGCGCTCCCGTCCCTCGCATACCTTGCCCACCTAACGGATCGAGGTCTTTCGGGAATCCTTTTCCCGACTGTCTTCCTTACGATTATCAGGTACTTGAATCCTCTCAAGTAGAAGTTGAACCTTCTGGCTCTGTTCTGCCACACGCCTGTGTTTGATGACTGATTTCTCCTCGATACACACACAATATCGACAGGTTCAAAGTATCTGCACAATCTCTCATATATCTTCATGCCGACCGGGGTGAACCTCTTCTTCACCCACTGGTCGCCAATCAGCCAGCCCAACACCTTACCTTTGCTCAGAATCCTGTGGGATTCCCTCATGACCTTCTCGAGTTGATCGTAGAACTCCTCTGACTCGCTCGAGATGTTGCCTATGTTCTGCGCCTCCTCGTTATACCTGATGTTGTCACCGTAGGGGCTGTCGATGAACACCATATCTACAGACTCATCTTCGAGGGGTATCTCTCTTGCATCGTTCGTGATAATATCAGGCCTTGTGCTGTGAATATCGTACCCAATCGCTCTCCTCTTTTCTGCTCTGCAGACATCTATCGTTGTGCCGCTCCCAGCCATTGGGTCGACAACTAGCTCGCCTGGTTCTGTATATCGCCATATCATATTGAATATGATCAAAGCCGGGGTGACGCCAGCATACCTGTTATCACCCTTGGGTGTTAGCCCATAGCTCTGCTTAGGGAAATCCCAGAATGTTGTAGCTTCTATCATAGGAATCTCCTCCTCGATATCCACCTCTGCCGTACTATGTCTGATCGCCTCTATCTCGTCGGCCAAGGCGTCTGCGAATGGACTCAGCTCTTGCTGGCTCACCAATCCACCCTTCTGCCACTCAGACTGGAGTATCCCCAGCAAGCCGACGAGTTTGTCCCTGAAGATTGGCTTGTTTCGTTCCAGGCCAAACATACGCAGCACTCTCTTTGCTCCGGCGACCCTTGCCACCCGTCCCAGAGATTCCACCTTGACTTGGTATCTATACTTGCCTCCAAAGGCACTCTCCTGTATGTCCACGCTCCCATCGGACACTGCGCGAAACGGTCCGTGAAGCACGTCGGTGTCAATGTTGTCAAGGAACAGGATGTCTCCCCGTCTTACCCTAATCACCACAGGGCCATAGGACTTCTCAGCCGCGAACAATAGCCTACCCAGGCACTCACGCTCACTGTCGTCGGTGCAAGCAAACAAGAAGCCTCTCCTTAGCGGTTCTTCCTGGCTGCTACCCAGTTGTTCAATCATGTCTGATTCCGGAATGCCACTGATAGGAGTCGCCTCCCCGGAGTCCTCATTATAGCATCACAGCCCCTGATAACCTAACCTGTCAGCAAATGCCCTCCTACGCTGTGACACAGTAGTTCGTTCCGCTGAGCGTGCGCTCGGTGGTCGTCACCACCTCCCCGGCAGAGAAGACGGTTCCCAGCAGGCGCGACAGCAGTCTCAGGATGGGGCTCATCCTCAACTCCAGGAAGAGGCGGGTCTTGGCGTCCAGTGTCCTGATGACAGCCGGTTCGTTGCTGGCATAGAAGGTGTCCAACGTGACCCGGATTCTTCCGGTCCAGACCAGTTCCCCGTCGTTGGCTTTGTGATGGGACATATGCGTCCCCCTCGTCAATTCTGTCAGGCTCTCCGCTCGACAGGTCGTAGCCGTGCGCCCTGGCTTTGTGAGTTTCCGCACTCATCCCTCATCCCTCGGTAGCGCCCGCCCGCGACCTCCTCTCTGCATGGCACCCAAGTGTGCAACTTGCTAGGCGGGGCTACGGCGAGCGGGGTGTTACCTATTGGGAACACAGCGACAAGGAGTCCTTGGGATTCTTCGTCCCGCGTGCGTCGGTACTCAGGATGACAGGTGGTGCCCTCGGTCGCTGACGACAGCAGATAGTTGCTCGGGTGCACGCAGAGAAGGTAGTAGACATCGTCCCCGTGAGGGAGATCGGAATCTCGCCTGAGTGTCGAATGTGGGCATTGCTTTGGGGGTGCGGGCCGTAATATAATGCGAACCTGTGGTTGTTGGCGTTAGACTGAGGCTCGCATCGACCTCCAAGTGTTCGGGAGAGAAAGAGGTGCTTCCGATGTGAAGACTGCTAGGAAGGTGGTTGTGCTTGGTACAGGCAGGGTCGGCAAGGCCGTGGCACTGGACCTGTCTCAGCGTTACCGGGTTACGGCGGTGGATATAGAGCGCGGTGCTTCCCCGCAACTGGAAGACGCCGGAGTGGAGGTCATCAATGGGGATGCCACCGACCACGGTGTTCTGGCCGGACTGATCGGCGATGCCGACCTTGTTGTCAACGCCTTGCCGGGGCATCTGGGGTTCGACGTCCTGAGGAATGTCATCCGCTGCGGCAAGAGCATCGTCGACATCTCCTTCTTCTCTGAAGACCCGTTCGAGCTGGATGACCTGGCCAGGAGCAAAGGGGTAGTAGCAGTGATAGATTGCGGGGTCGCCCCCGGCCTCAGCAACATGATACTGGGAAACCGCTACCGGCAAATGGAGATCAGCGATTTCGCCTGTTATGTTGGCGGCTTGCCCAGGGTCCGCAGGTGGCCCTATCAGTACAAGGCACCCTTTTCGCCGCTGGACGTGATTGAGGAGTACACGCGGCCGGCCAGACTGGTCGAAAAGGGCCAGGTTGTTGTCAGACCCGCGCTGTCCGACCTGGAGCACCTTGATTTCGACGATATCGGTACTCTCGAGGCCTTCAACACCGACGGGCTGAGAACGCTGCTAAGAACAGTCCGGATACCGAACATGAGGGAGAAGACGCTTCGTTATCCGGGGCACAGTGAGTACATCAGCGTGCTGCGGGAGACCGGTTTCTTCAGCACCGAGCCGGTGGATGTGAACGGGCAGCGAATAGCTCCTCTGGAGATGACTGCGCGCCTGTTGTTTCCTCACTGGCAACTGGGTGAGAATGAGGAGGAGTACACTGTGATGAGGATCGTTGTTGAGGGCGGAGAGAAGGGCGAGGCTGTGAGATATACGTACTATCTGTGTGACCGGTTTGACAGGCGCACGGGCCTGTCATCCATGGCCCGGACCACCGGTTTTACCTGCACTGCTGTTGCGAGCCTGGTTCTGGAGGGGAGGATTCCCGAGGCGGGCATGATGCCTCCCGAGTTGATCGGCATGGACCAGGGTCGGTTTGACTATGTCGTAGGCCATCTCAAGAGCAGAAATGTACGGTTGGAGATGTCGCGGGAAGTCCTGAGTTGATCAACTCGAACTCCCGGCATTCCGCAACGTCTGTGCAGCGATCTTAGAGGCGTTCTGATGCTGTTGACAGGAGTCCAGACATGACCAAGGGCGTTAAGGGTTCTGAAGAGGTAATAGCAGATTGCGTATACCATAATGCCAGGATCTACACTGTAGACCGTGACTTCTCCGTAGCTTCTGCCCTGGCCATCAGGGGCGATGGGTTCATATTCGTGGGCTCTGATGACGATGCCCGGAAGCACATTGGTGATAACACACTAGTGATCGACCTTCACGGCAAGACCGTCCTGCCCGGGTTGATCGACTCCCATCTCCATTTTCTGGGCATAGGGCTATCGCTCCTGCATCTGGATGTCTTCCTGAAGCCCAAACAGGCCATTCTGGACGATGTGGCAGACGCATATGAGAGCAGGGGGCCCGGCGAGTGGATACGAGGCCGGGGCTGGAGCCAGGCGAAGTGGGACCCCCCTGTGTTCCCCACAAAGGAAGACCTGGACGCGGTTGCACCTGATACGCCGGTGGTCCTGTATCGTGTGTGTGGTCATGCAGCCTGGCTGAACTCCAAGGCCCTCGAGATCGCAGGAATCACAGCGAACACCCCTGACCCGCCGGGCGGCGAAATCATCAGAGATGACCATGGCCAGCCCACTGGAGTACTGATAGATACTGCCATGGACTCTGTCTGGAAACACAGTCCCGGCCCCACTGACAAGGAGATCGTTGAAGCCCTGTTGTCGGCCCAGCACCATCTGCTTTCCTTCGGCCTCACCGGTGCTCGCGATGCGGACCTGGGTCCAAATCTGAGGACCATAAGTCATATGAAGGCCCTCTACGAGTCCGGCGACCTGAAGGTCCGGATATATCAAATGTGTTCTCCGGACGACGCCGCAGAGCATTTCTACGCAGTGCCTGCAGGTGAACGGGTCGGCCTGTTTGGCAATCGCTATAGCATGCGCTCGGTCAAGCTGATGGCTGACGGCTCGCTGGGAGGGGGCAGTGCCTGGCTGTTGCACGAATATCATGACAGGCCGAGGCATTCCGGGAACCCGCGATATACCGATGAAGAAGTATATGGGCTGGTCAAGGAGGCACGCAAAGCAGGCTTTCAAGTCAATACCCATGCCATAGGCGATGCCGCAACCAGGCAGGTGCTTGATGCTTATGATAGGGTGCTCACGGAAATGCCCGACCCCGACCACAGATACTGCATTGAGCATGCCGAGGTTGTCGCGTTGGAGGATATACCGCGTTTTGCCGCACTGGGCGTACTGCCTTCCATGCAGGCAGTCTTCACGACCTCCGACTGGAGTATGGTGGAGGCCCGTCTGGGCTCGAGATCGGAACGGATCAAGGGGGTGAACGCCTTCCGCAAGTTCATCGAGTCCGGCTGCATTGTTCCCAACGGAACGGATTCGCCGGTGGAGATGGTCAATCCCTATCATAGCCTGTATGCAGCAGTTACCAGGATGGATCGTGATGGACAACCCCCGGGAGGCTGGTATCCGGAGCAATGCATGACCAGACAGGAGGCTCTTAGATCGCACACAATCTGGGCTGCCTATGCGCAGTTTGAGGAAGACATCAAAGGCTCCATCGAAGCAGGCAAACTGGCAGACTTTGTTGTCATCGATAGAGATTATATGACCTGCCCGGCCGAACAGATCAAGGACATACAGGCGCTGATAACGGTCCTGGGCGGGGAGACCCTTTATACTCGGGAGTACGGCGGCTCCGGCGAGACTGTACCGCACGGCGTGACAGAGTCTCCCGGCTCGGCCGCGCATACCACATAGAAGCAGGAGGCTAGCATGGTCAAGATCATCCGCATTATACTGGCGCTGATTCTGATAGTGGTGCTTGTGGGGGCAACAGGATGCCCGGCGGAGGAGTGTCAGTACCCCGACATTGACAGGGAAAGCAAGATACCGGCCACGGCGGTCAAGATCACGCCTGAGACCGATGCTCATCCCCCTATACTGCATTCGGACGAATACGAAGAACCCGTCCCTCTGCCTTATCCCGTCAACACCGCCGGCGCCGAGGACTCCGCTTTCGTCACTCCGGATGGAAATACGCTCTACATCTGGTTCACTCCGGATGTAAGGGTGCCTCCTGAGAGACAGCTGACGGACGGCGTCACCGGCATCTATGTATCAAGGAAGGTCGACGGGCAGTGGCAACAGCCCGAAAGGGTGTGGCTCCAGGACCCCTGCGAGGTATCGCTGGATGGCTGTCTCTATGTCCGGGGCAACGAGCTGTGGTTCTGCTCGGCCCGCAAGGGCAATCACACCGAAATAGATATGTGGAAGGCCTACTTCCAGGACGGCCGCTGGACGAACTGGCAGAATGCCGGCCAGAAGCTGAACGTAGACTATGAGATCGGGGAGATGCATATCACCACCGATGGAACGGAGATGTACTTCCACTCGGATAGGGCGGGAGGTCAAGGTCAGTATGATATATGGGTCACCAGAAAGGTGGAAGGTGAGTGGCAGGAGCCGGAGAACGTCGCGGCCGTCAACACACCGGAGAATGAGAGCCTGCCGTTCGTCACACAGGACGGCAGCGAGCTATGGTTCACCAGAACACATCTGGGCACGCCGGCCATCTTCAGGTCAAAGAAGGTGGACAACGAATGGCAGGAGCCCGAGTTGATTATCTCTCGATTCGCGGGTGAGCCCTCTCTGGACAATGAAGGCAATATCTACTTCACGCATCACTTCTTCAGAGACGGGGCGATGATAGAAGCAGATATATACGTGGCCTACCGAAAACAGGGGGACACCTAGTCAGACCACGGTCAGCCTCGCCTTCGGTTCCTGTCCGCATACGCGCCCGTAGACAAGTTGAGAGGCTGCCTGGCAAGGGCCAGGCTGTTTCTCTCCTGGTTTCTGCCGGGGCGCCGCACGCCGTTGGGGGCTCGCAGTCCTAGCCTCTAGCGTGGCTCCATGCCACTGAGCAGCCTGCGGTCCACCTGGCCCGAGGCCGTGCGAGGCAGGCTGTCGACGAAGTAGATTTGCTTGGGCACTTTGTACTCGGCCACTCTCTGGCGGCAGAAATCGCGCACTTCGTCCACCGTAGCGCTTTGCCCGTCTCTGAGCACTATGAAGGCTGTGGGGATCTGCCCCTTGTAGTCATCAACGACGCCCACGTAGGCCGTCTCCGCCACCCCGGGGTGGCCCAGGAGCACCTCTTCGACCGTCTCCGGCAGTATCTTGACTCCACCCGAGGGCACTATGATGGAGGACATCTTCTCTACATATTCCACGTAGCCGTCATCGTCCATTCTGACCAGGTCGCGGGTATGAAACCAGCCGTCTTTGATGACCCTGGCGGTGAGTTCGGGCTCCTTGTAGTATTCCTTCATCAGCCAGGGGGCCCTGGCCACGGCTTCTCCGACCTGGCCCCGGGGCACCTCCCTGCCATCCTTGTCCAGCACTCTAAGCTCGGCCAGAGGCAGCCCCGCCGTGCCAAGCTTGCGGTTGCTAACGTCACCCACTGTGACGATTATCAACTCCGTCAGCCCGTAGATCTCGCAGGCGATCACGTTGAACTTGTTTTCCAGCATCTCGAAGAAATAAGCTGAGGACTTCGCCCCGGCAGAGAGCGTTGCTCGCAACGAACTGAGGTCGTAGCCCGCGATCACCTCTTCCTCTATCCGTGCCAGCGCATTGAAGCTGGCCGGCACGCCTATAAGCATGGTCGCCTTTTCTCGCTCCACGGTCTCCAGGACATTCTTGGAGCTGAAATGGGGAAGAATGACCATGGTGGCTCCCTTCATCACAGGCATGAGCACGATGACCCCGAAGCCGAGAAGGTAGTGAAAGGGGATCAACCCCAGCACAACATCCTCCTTCTCCAGTTCCAGTCTGGGCACCAGCGCGCTTAGCACTGAGACGAACGACGTATGAGTATGCACTATCCCCTTTTGCTTCCCCAGTACGCCCAGCGTGTAGAAGATGACCGACTCATCCTCATCGTCTATATCGACCGAAGGTGAAGCAGGGGAGCTTCGGGCCAGCATACCGTTGTAATCGTCTGTACCGACTTCAAGCACGTGTTTCAGCAGCGGTATGCCCGGCAGGGCCGAAGACAGCGTGGGCGAGAACCGTTCCTCGGTAATCAGGGCTCTGGAATCGGATTCGCGTAGCTGAAGTTCAAGCTCAGGCACCTTGGCCCTGGTGTCCAGCAGCACTCCGGCAGCGCCCGCTTTCACTATGCCGAAATAGCTGATGACCCACTCAGGTATGCGGGACATCAGAATGGACACGTGGTCGCCCCTCTTTATCCCCAGTTCTATCAAGGCGTTGGCCAGCCTGTTTGAGGATTCATCCAACTCGCGATAGCTGACTCTTTGAGAGCCAAGGACCACGGCGGTATTATCCGGCATCTGGCCGGCGGTTCTTTCCAGCATCTGTTTGATGTTCATCGTCACCCCGCAAACTTGAGAGAGTTGAGACAGGATTATGGGCTACTTCCCTGTTCGCTGTCAATCTGGCTGTCCTGTAACGGTGACACCATGCCTGCCGGGTCCGTATTCGCCCCCGTTGCCTGTGAGCTACACTATCCGGAGCATCCGGCCGGTACCAGCGCTGGAAAAATTCCTCGGCCGCAGTTATAGTTGTCTTCTGCAGACAACCGTGAAGTGCCCGTCAGAGCGGCAAAGGAGGTTAGCTTGAGGGAGTTAACGATTGGTTCTGATGCCCCCGGACAGAGGCTCTTCGCCCTGGGCAACGAGGCCATCGCCAGAGGGGCGATAGAGGCGGGGGTTCAGGTTGCTGCTGCCTACCCCGGTACGCCGTCAAGTGAGATACTGGGCACCCTGGCTGGAGTAGCCAGGGACTTCGGCATGTATGTCGAATGGTCAACCAATGAGAAGGTGGCATTTGAGGTCGCCCTGGGCGCCTCGATGTGTGGAGTGAGGGCCATGGCCTCAATGAAGCACGTCGGGGTGAATGTGGCCCATGACCCTTTGATGACCGCCAGCCACATCGGTGCCGTTGGAGGACTGCTCCTGGTAGTGGCAGACGACCCCTGGGCCTGGAGTTCGCAGAATGAACAGGATAGCCGCTATATCGCGCTGCAGGCCTACATCCCGGTCCTCGAGCCGTCCTCGGTCCAGGAGGCCAAGGATATGACGGCTGACGCCTTCAGGCTGTCTGAGGAATTCGGACAGCTCTTTATGCTTAGATCGGTGACCAGGATAGGCCACGGTCGGGGCGATATCGTTCTGGGAGAGATATCCAGGGAAAGGAGACAGGGCTCCTTCAGGAAGGACCTCGACCGATTTGCCTATGTTCCCCGTGGGGCCAGGATGAACAAACCCCTGATGCTGGAGAGGTTTGAGAGGATAAGAAAGGCCGCAGACACGCTGGCCTATAATCGGCTGCAGATGGTGGATGGCGCTAAGCTGGGGATCATCGCCTGTGGACTATCGTACAGTTACACCCTGGAGGCGCTGAATTGGCTGGGACTGGAGGACAGGGTCTCAATACTGAAGGTGGGGACCCCCCATCCGCTGCCCGAGAAACTGATAATCCGACTGCTTAACTCGGTGGAGGAGATACTGGTGGTAGAGGAACTGGACCCCTTTGTTGAGCTCCACGTGAAGGCCATGGTGGGAGGACGCAATATGACGGTCAAAGTGCACGGCAAGGACGTGGTGCCTCGCATCGGAGAACTATCTACCGGAAAGGTCGGCCAGGCCGTCGCCGGCTTGACCGGCTGCAGTCTCCCGGTCGACTTCACCGGTCTGGACAGGTTGGAGCAGGACGTAGCTGAGATGCTGCCCTTGAGGCCGCCCGCGCTGTGTCCCGGTTGCTCCCACCGCGCCTCCTTCCGCGCCATTACCGCCGCGGCTCAGAGGGTGGCCAGAGAGTATGGCGAAGGCGTGGAGCCTATCTACCCGGGCGATATCGGCTGCTATACACTGGCCCTCAACCCTCCCCAGTACGCTGTCGACACCTGTATCTGTATGGGGGGAGGCTTCGGGCTGGCCAACGGCATGGCCCACGTAGTAGAAGCCCCCATAATAGCTCACCTCGGCGACTCCACCTTTTTCCACTCCGGAATACCGCCTCTGATCAACGCCGTCTACAATAAGGCAAATGTAACTATGATTGTGCTCGATAACTCGGCCACGGCCATGACCGGCTTCCAGCCGCACCCCGGCACCGGCCAGACGGCGATGGGAGAAGAAGCTACGGTGGTGAAGGCGGAGGATATAGCCAGGGCCTGCGGCGTGCAATTCGTGGAGGTCGTTGACCCCTTCGACCTGAAGACGGCAACCAAGACCATAGAAATGGCGATCAGGTTTCAGGGACCGGCGGTCGTGGTATGTCGCGGCCCCTGCGCTACCATCGAGCTACGTGAGAAGAGACAGGCCGGCGAGAAGATACTCCCCTTCTACATAGACCGGGACAAATGCAGTCCCAAATGTGACGCCTGTATCAGACTGCTGGGTTGTCCGGCCATAATCAGGCAGGGGGACGGGACAGTCATCGACGCATCGCTGTGCACCGGTTGTAGCCTATGTGCTCAGATTTGTCCCCACAAAGCTATATTGCAGGAGCAGACAAGATGACAGGCGAATTCAACATACTGCTGGCCGGTGTCGGTGGACAGGGCGTCATTCTGATGTCGGAGTTGTTGGGCAGGGCAGCTATTGCTGACGGCCTGAGGGTTCGAGGCTCCGAGGTATTGGGGATGGCCGTCAGGGGCGGCTCGGTAACCAGCATAATCAGAATCGGCGACGATGTTCATGGCCCCCTTATCCCCCGGGGAAAATGCCATGTTCTGGTGGCGCTGGAGCCTTCCGAGGCCTTGCGCGATATAGGCTATCTATCGAAATCGGGCCTGGCCATAGTTAACACGACCCCTGTCGTGCCCTTCACCGTCTCTCTAGGACAGCGCGATTATCCCGATCTGGCGCGGATAGTAGAAACGTTGGACAGTGTTGTCAGCAAGGTAATCACACTGGATGCCGCGAGGATGGCCCGGGAGGCGGGCAGCCTGCTGGCCGCCAACATCGTGATGCTGGGAGCGCTGTTCGGCGTTGAACTCCTACCGATAAAGATGGCCACCATGAAGCAGACTATCGAGGCACGGTTCCCCCCCAAAGTAGCTACGGTCAATGTCAGGGCCTTTGACCTTGGCTACCAGGCATGCCGGCAGTCACTGCAATAGGCGTACTGCAACTGATACAGAGATGCCACACTGCCCCTCCTCGCGTTGAAAGCCTGCCAACATTGATTTATAATATTAACTATATATAACCTGAACTATCCTCCGGTGCCTTGATGGCGCGAAATGACAGCGCGTAAGGATATTCTGGAACAGACGGCCATAGACCTGTTGTCTATTCCGCCGCTGGTCTTCAGACAGATACGCAGAAAGCTGATCAAAACCACTCTCGCTGGGCTCGATGCAGGCATCACTCTGCACCACGTAGAAATCATCAGACTGCTCGAAAAAGAAGGCGAACTCCATGTCGCCGAGATCGGGGACAGGCTGCAGATCGCCAGAGCCCAGATGACCGCACTCGTCGACAAGCTAGTG
>JACUUR010000038.1 GCA_014859205.1 Dehalococcoidia bacterium
TTCAGGATGACTGCAGAACGGCCCCGCCCGTTCAGCCCGGCAAGCCTTGCCACTCGCTCCGTCAGATAGCCGGTCCATATCATCATTGCTCGTCCGCCTGCCCGGCCTTTGTTTTGACTGGTCAACTCCCTGTGTTATAATAGCGCAGCGCCAGTGACAGCAGGTACCTGGAGGGTTTAAACAACTTGCCTGCCGAGGCTCAAGGCAACCCTGTGTCCACTGGCACAGGGATTTTTGTTTTCACTGCCTCTCCCATGACGGCAGAAGACGAAGGAGAGGACAAGAGAGGGCTGATATGCTACGGGAAAAGAAGGCACAAATAGTAAGCGATCTGACCGAAGAACTGTCGCGAAGCACGATTATCATAGCTACTAACTATCAGGGCCTTGTGGCCAGGCAGATGGCCGAACTGCGCAACGCTCTGGCCAAGGCCGATGTCGGCTATCACGTGATCAAGAATACCCTGGTCTACCGCGCCGCCGATCAGGCAGGAAAGCCGCACCTGAAGGACATAGTGGAAGGCCCCACTGCTCTGGCCTTCGGCTACGATGACGCGGTGATTGCCGCGAAGACTCTCAACCAGTATATTAAGTCGACCACACTGCCCCTGGAGATCAGGGGAGGTCTGTTAGGAGACCGGGTTCTGCCTCCGGACGAAGTGGTAAGCCTGGCCAACCTTCCACCTAGAGAAATACTCGTCTCCAGGCTGATTGGACAACTGCAAGCCCCCGTAGCCGCTTTACATAACCTACTAAGCTATCCGCTGCGCGGGCTTGTGACCGTATTGACGAACAGGGCTCAAGCTACTAGCAAATGACGAAGGAGGTAATCATGTCACCGGAACAAGCAGAGAAAGGGGCTGAGGAAGGGGAGGCAAAGAAGCCCTCAAAGGCGAAGAAGGAAGCAAAGGAAGCGGAGGCAAAGGAGCCGTCAGCGGCAAAGAAAGCGGCCAAGGGTCTGACCAAGGATGAGATCGTTGCTGCCATCAAGAGCATGACGGTGCTGGATCTGGCCGATCTGGTAAAGACCCTCGAGAACGAATTCGGCGTTAGTGCTGCCCCTGTGGCAGTAGCTGCCCCGGCAGGCGCCGCAGCTGCTCCCGGCGAGCAAGCAGAAGCACCTGAGGAGGAGGAGAAGACCGAGTTCACTGTCACCCTGAAGAGCTTTGGCGAGAAGAAAATCGAGGTTATCAAGGCAGTCCGTGAAGTAACCACCTTGGGACTAAAACAGGCGAAGGACCTGGTAGAAGCTGCTCCGCAGGTGGTAAAGGAGGGCGTCCCCAAGGAAGAGGCTCAAGCGATGAAGCAGAAACTGGAGGCCGCCGGAGCGACTGTCGAGGTCAAGTAGGCCACCTAGATACCGCTGAGTTCTTAAGCTGAGGTTGAGTAATATGCCTCTGGCTGGTTACGAGGCTATCCTGGTGCTGGCAGGATTCTTTCTCCTTCTGGGCATTATCTTTGTTATCTGGAACAAGAGGGAGAGGGGTAAGTACTACAATTCGATCCTGTTAACCCGAAGGGATGTTAAGGAGTCGCTGACTCACGAACCGGAGCGTCCCTGGCTACACGCATGGCAGATAGGAGGCAGGATTTCGCTTATCGTGGGTATCGTACTGCTCATCATCGGCGTGATTCTGTGGCTCATCGCCTATTAGGCCTGTCGCTCCACGTGAGCGCCCAGTCTATCGGTGACCTCCTGCAGCGACACCTTGCCGACAGATAAGACCATCTTCAGGGCATCGTCGACGGATATGTCGGTGCGAATCACGTCACTCTCGCGTACTATCTCTAGATAGCCCGATGTCGGATTGGGGGAGGTCGGTATGAACACGGTCAGCAGCTTTTCACCGGATTCGAGTCGTGACTCGCTGGTCAAGAAGGCTATCACCCTCATGCCCTTCTTGGGAAACTCCACCAGCACGACCTGCAGAAACCCGGTCTCTCGGGGAGCGGCGAAACTCTCCATGATCTGCTTGACGCCGGTGTAAAGATAGCGGAACACCGGCACTCTTGACAGCAGAGATTCCCCGAAACGAACCAGTCTCCTGCCGAGTACACTAGTAGCTACAACTCCCGTCAAGTAGATCAACACCACTGTTAGGCCAAAACCCAGGCCAGGAATAGTGCGCCCCAATAGTGACTTGGCTACAGGCTGTGCAATGTTGTCGATATAGTTAAAAAGCCAGATCAGTATCAATGCGGCAATAACAACCGGTAAAACAACGAGAATGCCTGCGATGAATTGCCTTCTTAGCATCTTGCCTACCCGGCCCAGAGATATCCGCTTGCCTTCTCCCATCGGACTGAACCTCCTTCGTAGACTGACTGAACAACCAGAACACGGTGCTGCTCGAAGAGTATTCTAACACCCATACTCGGCAACGTGAAAACAGCTTGCGGACCTCACGCAGCCGGGGAGCGCAGAACCCCACACCCCCGCGCCCCTGTCTCAAAGAGGCGAGTGTCCGGGCAAGACTGGGGAGGGGAGAATATTGTTATGACGGTAGCCTCATTCCGCGCCAGCCCTGGGCACTCTCTCAGGCAGCCGGCCCTCTTCACGCCCTGCTGACACCGTGCCTCCTCATCGTGCTCAACCTTGCCGTGAATGCCGCTGCGGTCTCACAGGCTACCGAACACCTCTTTGTGACGATACTGCAGAGCTTCAGCCACGTGGTGTGTTCCGATAATGTCGCTATGCTCCAGATCGGCGATGGTGCGGGAGAGCTTGAGCACGCGATGAAAGGCACGGGCGCTGAGATGAAGCTGCTTCATGGCAGCGCCAAGCAGGCCCTGGGCCGCTGGCTCCACGGTGCAGAATTCCTTCACTTCCTTGGCCGTCATGTCGGCATTACACCGCAGTTTGGTGCCCCGAAAGCGCGAGACCTGCACTTCATGCGCCGCCCTGACCCTGGACCTGACCGTCTCCGAGCCTTCGCCGGACCTATCCTCGGTGAGTTTCTCGTAGTCAATATGCGGAACATCAACAAAGAGATCAATGCGATCCAGCAACGGCCCGCTTATCCTCTTATGATAGCGTGAGATCTCTCCCGGCGAGCACCTGCACTCCTTGAAGGGGTCGCCATAGTACCCGCAGGGGCAGGGGTTCATGGCAGCCACCAGCATGAAGCTCGCCGGGAAAGTAACACTGCCTTGAACACGACTGACCGTCACCGCTCTGTCCTCGATAGGTTGGCGCAGCGATTCCAGGCTGGCATGCCCGAACTCAGGAAACTCGTCCAGAAACAGCACGCCGTGGTGCCCCAGGCTTATCTCTCCGGGCCGCGGCCACTGACCTCCTCCTACCAGGCCGGCATGGGAAATGGTGTAGTGAGGAGAGCGATAGGGCCGTTCCACGATTATGGGCGTCTCTCGCGGCAGCAGGCCTGTAACACTGTAGATCTTGGTCACCTCGATAGCTTCCTCCATGGTCAACAAGGGCAGTATCGACGGCAGGGAGCGGGCCAGCATCGTCTTGCCGCTACCCGGCGGACCACACATCAGGATATTGTGTCTTCCTGCCGCTGCTATCTCGAGAGCCCTTTTGGCGTGCTCCTGACCCTTGATATAGACGAGGTCGAAAGCATAAGTCGGGCGAAATTCCTGCTCCCAGTCCAGTTCGCTACGATACTCCGGGATGCTCGTCTCCCCCTGAAGGTGGACAACTAACTGTGCCAACGATTCGGCAGGGAATATCCGTATGCCGCCTATCAGCGAAGCCTCTCTCCCATCATCGAGCGGCACAAACACGGTGGATAAGCCCCTATCCCGGGCCAAAGCCACCATGGGTAAGACCCCGTGAGTGTGGCGCAGCTTGCCATCTAAAGACAGTTCGCCCAGAAAGATGCTCTGCGAGAGGTCCGCGTTTAGCTGCCCCGAGCTGACCAATATGCCGATGGCTATGGGCAAGTCGTATGCGGGGCCCTCCTTCTTCAAATCGGCCGGAGCCAGGTTGACGGTAATACGCCTGCCTGGAAACCTGTATTTGGAGTTCCTTATGGCCGACCTCACCCTTTCCCTTGCCTCCTGAACCGCCTTATCAGGTAGCCCCACAATGGTGAAGGAAGGCAAGCCGGGCAGCAGGTCAACTTCCACGTCCACTACAGCGCCTTCGAGACCGACTACAGCAGCGCTCTTGACCTTAGCCAGCATCTTGATAGACTCCCCTTATCTAACCCGGGTCTAACCTCCCTGGCTTAAGAAGCTCTCGATCCTTTTAACCAGTTCTCCATTCTCTTCGTCCGACAGCCTGAGATTGCTCTCCAGCCGGCCGATATAATCATCGACCTGCGGAAAGGCAGACCGTGCCCGGGCTAGCTGGTCATTCTGAGCTCGAATCTCCTGATCCAGGTCGCCGAAATCGAGTTTCAGCGCCAGCCTCTCATCCAGAAAGCCCAGCACCTTTCTCTGAGCTTGAACATCCTCCATACCCGCCAGATAAAACGGTATCGGCACCCAGAGGCTTACCCCGGGAATTCCTCTCCTCTCAGCTGCCCACAGCAGAAACGAATTCGGGGTAGGCCTCTCTCCCGGCGGCGTCTCATAATCCAGGTCATCGACCAGGTCATACTGATTCAGGGCCTCTTTCATCTCCTCTGAGCTAGCTATAGCAAACAACTGGCGAGGCGTGGTATGAGCACCAAGGCCCACCATTGCTCCGACAACATACAGCTCCTTCGTGTTGCAATGCTGCTCGGCTACATCGAGAACAGAGTTCAGAAACCCGTACGGTTCGGACTCAGGGAAATCGCTCCGGAAGACCACAAGACCATGCTCGCGACAGGCCGAGAACTTGCTCTCCGGAAACCGGGCCAGGTCGTCCTTTACAGCAACTCCACCCAGCGCGAAGAAGAACTCCGGCTCAATCTCAGCGAACTCCTGCCCATCTAGCTTCCTGTTCAGATAGTCGGTAGTTCTTCTTCCCAGATTCCCCCCGTCCATGCTCCAGCCCACCACCAACGAAGACTCGTCAAGACCGGGGTTCCAGTGAACTCTGCCAGGATGCTCGCGTCTCACCCGCCGCCCCCTCGCTTCTTAAAAAACGCCTCAACGTCTTCCATGATTCTTCTTTTCTCTTCATCTGTGATCGGTCCCGGCTGGGCCGGCCGGGCCTGATTCACATACTTCAGCCTGTCCAATTGCTCCCTTATCTGCGAGGGGATCTGTCGGTAGAACTCCTCAATGTTGCGCTCCACTTCTTCGGCTGATTCATCCAGCTTCGCCAGGGGCACATCTATGTCCAAGTTACCACAGAGAACCTCCAGCACCGACTTCGAAGCCTTGGGGTAAGACAGTGGCAATCCCTGAAGATACACCGGTATCTCGCCCATCAGACAGATGGCATCGAGCCCCCTCTTCCTGGCCACTCCCAATAGGAGTCCGTTCAACCCTGTGATGTTTCCCTGTCCGTCTCCTCCGTCCATATCGGACATCAGTACCGTATTCTCATATTCCCTTATCTCAGGGATGAGCCTCACGCTATTGGGCACCGCCCATACTGCCGGTTTCATGGTGTGGTGGGTCAAAGCCACGGCCGCACCTGAGGTGTACACTCTGCCACACTTGAACTCTTCGGCCACATCGAGAACGAGGTTGGCCATATGATAAGCTTTCTTACCCTCGGCATAGGCTCTCCCGCCGTCGGTCGGTTGTTCCTCTCCGACAAACAGTATCAGGTCCTTACGCCCGGTCCTCTTGAAGTAGAACCTGCTGCCGGGAAACTCCAGTTGCCGGAGGATGCCGCCGCTGATCAAGACCCGGCTGGGATAGAAGAAATCCCAGGGCTCTATCTCCGCGAACTTCTCAGCCCCCAACATCCCTCTCAATGCATCAACGGCGATCACGCCGATATTGCCTATACCCGGCCAACTGGCTATCAGCACCGGGTCCTCAAGCTCTGGGCGCCGACAAAACGCTACTCCCATGGCTCTGGCCGGATTTGATTTTATATTATATACTATTCGCCCGCCTGCGGCGCAAAGACCCAAGGGCGCATTGTGAGGAGCTGGACAATGACAGATTGGGAGAAGGACCTTCCGCCTATCGCTCGAGAAAGACTGGCTCGAATTGGCGAACTGACCCAGGAGGAGAGGCAGAAGATAGCAGATTCTGAGAGGCTGAACTCCCTACTCTCCGAGTTCCACCAGGGTCGCACCGATCCCGAAGGCCTCTGGAAGAGATTGAAGGGAGAGGGCAAGCCATCTCTGCTGAGAGAAGCCCAGATGAGGCTGCTGGATTCGCTGACTTTCGGAAGCACTTCTGCCGACCTGCACAGGAACAGGGAGGGACTGATCGCCATAGAGACCCTCAAGGAGGAACAGCACACGCCTGTTATTGAGTCCAGTCTAAGACGGATGGAGGACATCCGCCAGAGGTATAGAGCGGAAATCGATCGTGTATACGCCGGCATTAGAGACGAGGTGGAGAGAAACCCTCAGCTAAGGCTCAAGCAGGTCCAGCAGGGACAGGGCGCGGTCATGGTCCAGTTGACAGTAGAGGAGACAATAGAGCAGCTACCTCAATGGAGAGACTTCCTCTCCAAGCACGAAGAAAGGTACAGCCAGGAATTCGCCGCGGTGCTGGGCAGACTGCGAGACGAACTGGCCTAGCACAATACCTCTCATATCTCCATTGGTTTGTTCCTTGAACCGAGACGGTCATGCTCGACCGGGGCAAGCCGGAGCCCGATGAGCAATACTCGCGATTATGTATGCCTAGCTACACTTCTACCTGCATGCCATCATAGGCGAATCTGACGCGGTCAGACTCGAGCGCACAATAGTCATCGTAGCTACGATGCCAGTACTCCTCAAGATGAACAAAGAGAATCTTCTTTGCCTGGATGCGTGCCGCCAGTTCCAGCGTCTGTTCAAAGGTATACAGGGTAGTCCTTGAGATATGATCCTCCGGGTACCTGAAGCGGTGCCTGAGCCCGGTCTCGAATATTCCCGGCTGGATGACAAGGAGATCGGGGCGTTGGACCTCCGTTCTATGCTCGGGGAATGGCTTTACGTCGCACGGGGCATAGACGATCCTGCGCTCACCCTTCTCGAAGACATATACAAAGGCTATCTGCTCACCGCGATCCACCGGGATAGCGTCAATGGTCACCGGCCCTACCCGAACACCATCTCGAAATGGTTCCAGACGGATGAATCCACGCTTCTCATACGCTTCCACTAGAGGACCGTACTGCGATTGGATCCTGCCCAGCCTTTTGCTCAATACCTCGGGAAGGAGTAGACAGATCTGTTTCTCAGGATAGGCCCGCCAGGTCCTGAAATCAAGCGTGATCTGCTCAACAATGCGCAATCCTTCCACGTGGTCGGGGTCCAGATGAGTCAATATGAGATAATCGACACGGCGGATACCAGAGCGGTTCAACTGGCTCGCGGTCTCTGCAGGCGTGTCAATCAGGAGGTTGATATCGTGAACAAAAGCCGAGGAGCCTGTTCTGGCGTAGGGAACACCCTTTTTCCTGGCTTCTCGACAGGTGCGGCACCGGCAGAGAGGTTTGGGAATGGTCATGCACCCCCCGGAACCCAGGATGGTCAACTTCATACCTGCCTGCAACACGAGTCGCCCAGTGTCCAAACACAGGAGGGAGTGTGAGTGTCAATGCGTCTTCTACTTGAACGGGTCCCAGCGCACGGTCAGTTTCTCATAGGCGGGCGGAAACAGCCTCAGGAACTCGTCATAGTAGAGGAGTTCCTTGAAGGTGGCAAAAGGCATGCCGTGAGCCGAACTGGGACGGCTCTTTATCTCTTCGGGGTTGATCATTGCGGACACCAGCCCGTCCATGACATCATCCGTGCCGACTCCCATGGCAAATCTCAATTTCTCGCGATTGGCAATCTGCTCAGGAAGCATATCCCTGAATGCCTCCCTCAGGACGAACTTCTCTACCTGGCTCTCACCGTAGATCTTCCAGGCCATGGGTATCTTCTTGGCAAAGGCGGTCACTCCCGCATCCAGGAAAGGCGTTCGGTACACCACGGAGTTTGCCATCCAAGCCCGGTCGAGTCGCCTCAGGGCAGTGTTATAGGCGATGTCAAGCAGCCTCTGAGCCAACTGCTCCCTGTGCGCGTCGCTCGTCACCCTGGGGTTCTTCAACACCATGCGGTATCCGCCGAACAGTTCATCGGCGCCTTCACCAACCAGCACGACATCGGCGTATTGCTTCGCCATCCGCGACACGCAGTAGTTGGAGATGATCCCCGATATGCAGTCCTCATCAAAGCTCTCAAGGTGCCAGACCGCCCGTGGGATCAGACTCGATATGTCCGAGTCGGTTATACGGTAGATGTGAAGATTCTGTTCCAGCCCCAGGAACTTGGCCATCGCTATGGCGTGTTCCAGATCCGGCCCGGGTGCATGATCAATGGTGCCTGTGAACAAGTGGATGTCGGGGTTGTACTCCTTAGCTATTGCAGCGATAATGGCGCTGTCCAGGCCGCCGCTCAACGAGACGCCCTGTACGCCGGGCATTCTCTTCTGCACGGCCTGTACCAGCAGTTGGCGTAGCGCTGCAACTGCGTCCTTCAGGGTCTCCGGCTCAGGGATTTCGGGCACGAAGGGCTCAAACGGCCTCAGGCCTTCCCTGGTGCTGTAGGTATGGCCGGGGGGCAACTCATTGACGTCAAAGCGGATGTGGTCTATCAGTCCCTTCATCTCGCTGCTGAAGCAAAACAGGCCATGCTCTGCCCCGTAGAATAGAGGCCTTGCACCTACCTGGTCCCTGGCCAGAATCACCTCACCGTTCTCAACCACCGCGCACACGTAGCTTCCCTCAAGGAGCGAAAAACAGTCCCTGCCGTGTTTCCGGTAGAACTCCGTGAAGAGCTCGACATCATGCTGGCCGGGCACCCTTTCATTGAACAACTCCCCATCGAAGACAATGTAAGGAGATCTTGCCATGCAGGTGCAACAGGTCCGCTCCGGCGTTAGGTTTACCTCATTGGCACCCAGCGCTCCATGACGATCGGGCAGAGTCCGCACCGATATATTGTCAGGACCGCGGTGTCGCATCCGTTCCAGCATGCTGCAGACCTGCTGCCCGCAATCCTCCAATGCATCCCCATTTAGTGACAAGATACCGGCTATACTTGACATAAAACCTCCTGTTAGCTATTCCTGCGCCTTAGTCACCCTGCTGATAACCATCCAGCACCTTGACCGCCTGAAAGGCATCGACACAATAGGCATCGGCGCCTATCTCTTTGGCGAACTCCTGAGAGACGGCAGCGCCGCCGATCAGCACCTTCACACCACCCCGTAGCTTGTTTTCCTCAAGGGCCGTGATCACAACCCCCATCTCAGTCATGGTGGTGGTCAACAGCGCTGATAGTCCCAGGTACTGGGGCTTCTCATCCCTCACAAACTCCACGACCTTCTCGGTGGGCACATCGATTCCCAGGTCGTGTACCTCGTAACCGGCACCTTTCACCAGGATGGCAACGATGTTCTTGCCGATATCGTGAATGTCTCCCTTGACCGTGGCGATGGCGAATCTCCCCTTGGACTCCACGCTTGCCGCCTCCAGCACCGGCTTAAGTATATCCATCGCTGCTCCCACTGCCTCAGCCGAGGCAAGCATGTCAGGAATGAAGTACTCCTTGGTCGAAAACTTCTCGCCGACCACCTGCATCCCGGCAGTCAAGCCCTCGGTTATTATCATCTGCGGCGAGACATCACCCTTGACTGCCTGCTCCGTGAGTTCTACCACGCCGGGTGTTCCGGCAAGACTGTCATCTATACCGATGTCATCCTTCGTCTTTCTACCCTGGATGACGTTTTCCTTGATCGAGGCAACTATCTCCTTGCTCATTCTATTTCCCCCTTTCGTAAACGTTCAGCCTCGGCAGTATACCGGGGACCTCCTCGAATATCCTGGCAGTTGTCCTTTCATCGATATGCTGCACCGGTGTAGCCAGCAACTCCTTCATCCTCGAGTATGCAATCTCGAAGGCATCATCCACATCACCGGTTCCCTCAAATGGATACACCCCGGATATCTCTCCACTGCGCAACACGGGTCGGATATGGCTTATGTACATCTTCTGCGGCGTGGCCACAACCTCGCGTATCTGCTTCAACACCGTGTCGATCTCCGCCTGGTCAACCCGGGGTTGGCGCAAGAACGATTTGATCATCTTGAAGTGGGCATCATCGATGACTGCCTGGAGCAGACAGAAGACCGAGTTGCAGTCCAGCAAGCCGAAGGCGCAGTGCAGGTACTGCGGCCCCGACATGGCGACCACTATATCTGAGAAGAGCCTTTCAATCGACGACTGAAGGCCAGGCACCTTCGAGTCACAGACGCCGGCAGTAGAGTAGTTGGCAATCCCGTAGAAACGCGCCATCTGCGCGCAGTCGACGTTGTACTGACTCGTCTCCACCGCGCCATAGGAGTCATTGAGGGTATCCATCCGGGCTCTCACCGGCACACTGCCGTAGAGCACCGGGGTCCCCGGTCTCACGAGTTGCCCCAGAGTGATCCCTGCCAGTACCTCGGCATTTATCTGGGCCATGATACCTGCTTCCTTGATGGGTGCGCTGGTGCCCGCCTGCGGCGAAGATGACACTGCCACCGGTAGTCCACGGCGGCACACCTCGATGAAGGTGGCTGTCGTGTCATCCACGAACTGCAGCGGGCTTTTCACCAGACAGGTGATGAAGGAGATCAGCGGGTTGTCCTCGAGCGCCTTCTTGCCTCCGGCGATCAACTCGGCCATTCTCACTACGTTGTCGAGCTGCTTCAGGCTGGTCAACCCAGTCATGAAGTGCTTGGTGTTGTTGTTGAGTGAGGCAAAGAACTTATTGACGTCCTTGTTCTCTTCGGTTATGTCACGGTCCTGGATGTTCACGGTGCGAATATAGCCATCAACCATCTCTAGATGCTCACAAACGTGTGCTGACCGGCACAAATCGTCGATCATGCCCCGCCTGGGCTTGAACTCAGGCACCCTGATCTCCCTGGCAGGATCGGCCTTGTTCACGTAGGTGGGGAAATCCACATCGAGCCAGATGTTGGTCTCGGAGCCTGTGATGAGGTATACCCTGGGCTCATCGCCGTTCATGACCAGCGCATTATCCGGGTTCCGCGCCCCGAGTTTGACGCTCTTGGGAGCAGTTTCCAGAGCCTTCAAGACCACTTGTTCCGGCACTGTAACGTGCCAGATCTCATGATCACCGGCGATGGCCTCCACCTTTGCACCATGACCATCGAGTATATCTACTGCTTCCTTGTTGAAGCTTATCAACCCTGGGTCCGTGAGTATCTGCATGGAAGCTCGATGGATCAACTCCACCTGCTCTCGGGTCAACCTCTCATATGGCCTATCAACCAGTATTCCGTCTCTTGGCACTATAATCCTCCTTGTCCTGGTATTGCTCCGACTTAGCCGGAGTTCGCTTGCTCTGTTGATCAAGCAACCACGGCAAGACCATCGACAGTCTAGCTCTGGGTGCCGGAGGCGAGCGTCTCCACCACAGCCACAGCCTGAAACCCGTCGGCTCCATATCCGTCGGCGCCGATGCTTCTAGCAAACTCCTCCGAGACAGGCGCTCCGCCCACTATGACCTTCACCTGATCCCTGAGCCCGCTCTCCTCAAGCGCCTGTATCACATCGCCCATCCGGGCCATGGTGCTCGTGAGCAGGGCCGATAAACCCAGCACCTGTGGCTTATCCTTTCTCACCGCATCTACGATAACCTGAGTGTCGATGTTATTCCCGAGGTCCTTCACAATGTAGCCCGCCCCGCGCAGCAGAATGGACACGATGTTCTTGCCGATATCATGGAGATCGTCCTTGACGGTAGCCACGATTATGGTGCCCTTGGAATCGATGCCGCTGGAAGCCAGCCGGGGCTGCAATACCTCCATGGCGGCCCCCACAGCTTCGGCCGAGGCTAGCATATCAGGGATGAAATATTCCCCCGCCTCGAACTTCTGTCCTACCACATCCATGCCGCCCGAAAGCCCTTTCGTGATGATGTCCCGAATAGGCAGGCCGGCGGCGAGCGCACTGTCAAGAAGCTCGCTAACGCCGGGTTGCCCTACCATGCCCTCCTCCATGCCTTCGTCATCCTTGGTTATCCGCCCCTGTATGACATTCTCCCGGATTAGGCCTATTATGTCCTCTGACATTGTGATCCTCCAGTCTCATCATTGCGTTCGATTGCCGGCTGCCGCACACAGAGCGAATTATGGCACCAGCCGAGCAGAATCCATCGTTGACCTTCACGACTGCCCAGAGGTGATCCCGCAATGTCCAACGGATTCAGTCTACTATGTCGCCCTTTCGATGGGCCCTGAGGTATGCCCGGCACGAAGGGTCCTTGCCGGTGAGCAAATCAGCCACCTTGATCAGGCTCATCGCCTTGCTGTCAAGAGGGTCGACGATCACCGCATCTAAGCCAGCGTGAGCGGCCATCAGCAGGAAGGCCCGGTTCACCAGTTTCCTCTTGGGCAAGCCATATGAAACGTTGCTCAGCCCCATCACGGTCCTGGCATCGGGATAGCGTGATTTGATCTGCTCTATGGTCCTCAAGGTGACCAATCCCTGGCTTGTGTCCACGGCTATAGGCAGGACAAGCGGGTCAAACAGCACCTGCTCTGCCTTAATCCCCAAGTCGTTCAGGTAAGACATTATCCGTTCACAGGCAGCCACGCGTTCCTCGACCAGGGCCGGTATTCCTTCCGTGCCCATGGCCAGCGCTACAACCCAGGCCTCCCGCTCGGCTACCAATGGTCCGATGGATTCCAGTCTGGCCGGCTCTGCCGTCACCGAGTTGATTATCAGCTTCTCACCGCTATATTCCTTCAGAGCCGCCTCGATAACCTTTGAAGAATCACTGTCGATAGCTAGCGGCTTGTCAACAGCGGCCTGAATGATCCCCACCAGCCACCTTATAGCTGCGGTCGTCTTCTCAGGCGAACCATGTCCGCTGCCTGCGTTCACGTCGATGAAATCAGCGCCGGCCGACTCCTGGGCCTTAGCCAGATCCACCAGATATTGCTCATCCCTGTTCTCAATGGCCTCGGCAACGGACTTGTTTGAAGCGTTTATGTTCTCTCCGATGACAAGCATTTCCTATACAATTATCCCCTTGATACTTGATAGCACCTTCTCCCGCTGCTGCGCAGGAAGGCTGTGCTTAGGCTGAGCCAGAAGCTCGTCTACTATTTCCGAGGCCCTCTCCCATGTCGTCTTTCCGCCCTTGGCCAGCCAGTCCTCGCGGCTGCTCCGGTCGCTGAGTGTAGGCTGATAGTGCTCGCGACGCATGAAGTTCCTGGTATGCCTGGCTGCTACGAAATTGCCCCCGGGCCCCGCCTGCTTAATCAGGTCGAAGGCCAGAGTATCATCATCCACCTTGATCCCGTCAACGGCTCTCATGACCATTCCCAGTATCTCGTTATCTATGACATACTTCTCATAGCACACCGTCATCGCAAACTCCATGAGCCCCGCAGCATCATGGATGAAGTTAGCCCCCGAAAGGGCACACAGCAGCCCGGTCAAAGCAGACTCATAGCCACTCTGCACATCCAGTGTCTTGGAATCAGTCATGCCGCCGGTAGCATAGAAAGGAAGCTTGTAGAACTGCGCCATCTGCGCTCCGGCTGCGTTGATCAGCCCCATCTCTATTGAGCCTGCCAGATACTTCAGATCTCTCAGGTCAGTATTGGTGGCGACCGAGCCGAACAGCACGGGTGTTCCTGGGTTTACGATCTGCGTAAGCATTACGCCCAGCAACGAGTCCACGGTCTGAACTACCAGGTTCCCGGCCAGCGTAACGGGCGAGGTTGCACCGCACAACGGTTCGGCGGGACAGGCCAATGGAATGCCCTTTCGGGCAATGGCCACGATCAGGTCGCCATATGTCTTGTCCATTCTCAGCGGACTTATGATGCAGGCAATCATGGATATAATGGGCCGGCGGCGGAGGTTGTCGCTCGAGCCGGCCACGATCTCCGCCATCTCGATCACCTGCTCCGCTCCGTCAGATGTGTAGACGCCACCCATAACGTGCTTGGCAGTGTTGTCCAGTCCCGCGAAGAACCGGTTCACATCCACACGTTCCAGGGGAAGCTCATTGGGATATGTCGGCAGCAAGTAGAAGTGGATGTTATCCAGCTTATCAACCAGCCTGGCGATGCGCCTCAGGTCATCCATGTTAGCCGGCCTCTTCTCACCGGCACCTGGCTCATAAACGTTCAGGGCTGTGCCGCCCGTTCCAGCGTACACCCGCTGGCCACCCAGAATGATGTCATGGGCTTCATCCTGCCCACAGAGCCTGACTTCCGACGGCGCCCCTCCGATCAGTTCCCTGACTCTGCTCTCATTGAGCCTCACCAGATGCTTGTCCCGGTCCACCCTGGCCCCGGCCTTCTCAAACAGCTCTAGCGCCGTGTCCGACTGCACTTCAAACCCCACCTCCTCCATCACCCGCATCGCAGCCTGATGCACCTTCAATATGGAGTCCTCGGTCAGAACCCGAAAACTCCCTCCGTTAAGTCCTTTGCGGATCATGTTCTCCTGAAACTTACCTCCTTCCCGGGCAATCCTGTTTCTCGCAGAAACTGCAGGGGTTATATCTCTCTACATTGCCATCGGGTGGTCCGATGCCGATGATGCCTGAGATCGATTTCTGAGGAATCATAAGACACTCGCCGGTTAGACGCACACCCACCGTATTGCCGGTGAGGGCAGCGAAGATCATACGCTGCTGTCCGATGTTCCAGTCGCAGTAGCCGGGACTGAAGCGCCGGCTGATGACAAGTCCTTTGCTCTCGGCTATCTGTCCTATCTTGCCCTGGGCGTGTTCAGCCACCTTCTCTACCGCGTTAGACCCTATCGCATCCAGGACCGTTGCCTGCAGTATCAACCCGTCTCTGGCTAGCTGGGCGGCCGTGTCCTCCAGATACTTACCTATCGTCACCACGAAAATGGCGACCTGCTGGCATTGCTCCAGCAACTGAACCACAACCCAGCTCTTGAAGATGATCGAACCCTCCACCAGGGCCATGGTACCACGAGCCCATTCAACCTTCCTGATAACATATGAATACAGCGGATTGATGAGTTGATGAGCGTGCTTCGAATAGTCATCGATCAACGAAGAGATGCGTGCCGAGAGGTGGTGATCGTCGTTGTATCCGATGTACTGACATATCTGTTTCTTGTCGATCTCTATGTCAACTCTATCGCTACTAACTGACATAATATTGAAGCTTCCTTTGATGCGACGCGGTGGCGGGAAACGCCTTCAACGCCCACAGGGCATAATCCAGGGCCAGGCCTATGTTCAGTCGGGGATGATTACGAGAAGTGTAGAAACGAATAGTTTCTTGCGATTTGATACTGGTAACCCACGGGTTAGGGTACCGACGAAACTAACTCTGCATGATAGACAGGGCAGCTAAAATATGATCTAGTCCTTACGCGAGCAGCAGATAGATAACCCCGGATTAAGTCATCCTGCTTGCTTCACACCATGAAACGTCCTCCTTGCGAGTTAGGTCTCTCCTTTCCTGTCTGCAAACTGCGGACATGATATCACAGAATGCACCCCCATGTCCAAACAGACAATCGGGCCTTCGTATCAGCCCGCAACGCCTCTTCAACAACTGCTCGCAGGGCAGCCCTCAGTTCCTCACGCCACCAGGCGTCATAGCAGTGAACATGCCCATAATCAGCGAGGAGACATCACAACATGGGGCCCGCGCAGGGTTACAGCCCGTTGCGGAAGCGGTTAGTGATTGGCAGTCGCCTGTCCCGACCGAAGTCTCTGGGGGTTATCTTGATGCCGGGGGCGCTTTGCCGGCGCTTGTACTCGCTCCCATCCACCATGCGAGCAACCCTTGTAACGACGTCAGGGTCAAAGCCCATGGCTGTGATCCGGTCAACAGCCACATCCTCCTCAACGTAGTATCTGAGAATAGGGTCCAATACCCCATACGGAGGCAGAGTATCGGTGTCTTTCTGGTCGGGTCTGAGTTCAGCGGACGGCGCTTTGGCCAGGATGACAGAAGGGATCACCTCTCTGCTTGCCCGGCTATTCCTGTACCTCGCCAGTTCCAGGACCGTGGTCTTGAAGACGTCCTTGAGAGGCAGGAAGCCACCGGCCATATCGCCGTACAGGGTAGTGTAGCCCGTGGCCGTCTCACTCTTGTTGCTGCAGGCAAGCACCAACCAGCCGAACTTATTGGACAGGGCAAAGAGAATATTGCCCCTGATTCT
>JACUUR010000119.1 GCA_014859205.1 Dehalococcoidia bacterium
GACTTCATCGAATCCGTAGGCGCGCTCCATCTCCTTGAGTTTGTGCTGAGGCATATTTCAAAACCTGATGGGAGTTGGCAGAAACTATACAGACATCTCTTCCTCAAGTCAAGGGATTCGTGCGCATTGGCCATCGAAGAGTGTGGGCTTTCTCGTGATGACAGTTGGCCGGCATATGTACCGCACGAAGACCAATTTGACATGGTCGTCAATCATCTGGTATACTACTAAGGAATGAGCCGATGGTGAGTATGCGATGCAACACGTGGATCAGACAAGGGGCACCAAACTGCCATACTGTGAAGGAGGAACACGCGTTATGAAGAGGAGGAGCTTAATCATACTGGGTGCAGTGGTCCTGGTTGGGGTGTTGGCTTTCGTTTCTGCTTTCTTCATTGCAGGCGGAGGTTGGCTGCCTCAGAGAGACATGATGAGCTTGTACGACTCCGTACAAGCGATGCGTCAAGAGTACGATCATGTCGCTGAGATAAGGACCATTACTTACTTGTGGCCCGAGGGGAAAATACTTGTCAGTGCCAGGAGTCCAGAAGACGCTACGCATGTAGCGCTCAACGTGGTACCGATTATCTATGATGGCTGGCCGGTGGTGGTAACGTATTCTGTTATTATACAGCCAGCTGACTTCAGAACTGCAAGTTGCACTGGCCCGACTGGACAATAGACCCCAACCCCGAACGGTGGGCTCCCGTTAGGCCTCTTGTTGGCGGTTTGGCATTGTTTACAGAGAAGCCGAGTGCTGGCGGCGGTGGTGGCGGCGGCGGTTTTCCCGGAGAGCCGCCCCCTATGGAAATACAAGGTACCGGGTCTGGAGAACTCTTTGGCCACTCTTCAGGTATTGAGTCTCTAAGCACGAGTAGCGACACGTGGGCCGTGGGGAGTCTTGGGTTGGTCACTTATGATGATTTCATCCTTACTGCGGCTCATGTGGCAGCATATGACAGCGGTACTGGCACTTTCTACGGAATAGGTAAACCTGTCTATCAGGGTGGTGAGAAGATCGGTGAACTAAGCGCCTATATACCAGTCGCACCGAACACGGTCAACTACGCCGACGCCGCCTTGATAAGCATGACCAGTGAAGTCCCTAGGTCTCCCGGCACCGTGTTCGGCGAGTTTGGCAACTACCAGATTGCCGGTTGGACAACCGTTGCGGTTGGCGATTCTGTGAAGAAGTCTGGGCCAATGACTAACCTGACTTGGGGCTCGGTTACGCACACTAATGAACAGGTACCCACCGACTTTGGTGCTTATGAAGTCATCTTTTATGATCACATAGAGGTCAGGTTGTCAAACGCATACTTTGCCGTCTTTGGAGACTCAGGTTCGGCTGTCAGCAGAGACGGGCAGTTTGTGGGCTTGGTTGTGGCGATGGGCATGGAGTACCACTGGTTCTGGGGCTACGCAACCGCGAGCTTCGGTTACGTCACCAAGGCGGAGCACATTATTGATGGACTTGGTATCTCACTACAGCCGTCAACTGGGGGCGGCGGAGGCGGAGGTCCGGGATTCCCCCCACCATTGGAATTGCTTGTGGAACGAAGCAGTCCTTCGTGAGATAAGCCAGAGGCGGGTGGTGCGACAGAAGTTCTCGCCCTATCCCGTGCCCGGGCTTCATACCCCTTACTGCTGGATCTTCTTCTTTCACTTTCGCTTCGCTGTCACTTTCTCGAGGCGTAGCATGGACGCTCTGAGCAGCTCTTCGAGGACCTGTTTCTATCTGGTCAGCTTCTTCGCTAGGCGCTTGCGACCAAGGACATAGAGGCGCTCAGCTTGCATGGCCCAGTCCCCCATGTCACCCACCGTTTACAGGCTGTCCAGTAGAAGGCTGGCGAGCGGCCTTTCGATCAGCTCAGTGGCCTGCGATAGCTCTTTACTGGTGCTGCGAGGTGTGGGGCAACAGCAGATCCTCTATGATGTATGATGCTTCCATATGGTCTCTTTGCACATGACGCTGCCCTCTTCTCGGGGCCTCGGTGGCGATGCCGTTTGCTGCTCGTCTGACTGGGGTGAGCGGTTCCCTCAGATTCTTGAGAAGGTGTCCTTGCAGCAGTCACAAATGAGGGCCTTATTTGCTTCTGCTGTTAACTCTGCTGTGCCTCTTGCTAGTTTTGCTCTTGCATGGAGACTTCGCGTATGGAGGAGAGTGCATGGGAGACCAGGAGGTCCACGGCCAAGATGATGGACACCGCCACCTTAACGCAGATGGAGGGGGCGGGTGAGCCGCGGCACATCGTGGCGTCGGAACCGGCGGGATCGGCGATGACCATATCTGCAGCATCACTGGTAGCCAGACCGATCCCTTGCTGAGTTTGGCGGTCTGTTGTCTGACGCTATGGAGGTCGGGCAGGTCTGGCAATACTCAGATGCTGTCTGGAATGCACCTGCACCTTGAGCCAGAATGCTGCCCTACCCTCCGCAAGGCGTCGCACGAAATAGGTGTGTGACTGCCTAACCCTTTAGGATGTCTTGAGCACCGCACGAAGAACTATTTGTAGATAAAATCACGGAGATTAAGTATAATTCCTCACCGTGCCCGCTCTCTATGTCATAGCTACGCCTATCGGCAACCTGGAGGATATTTCGCTACGTGCATTGCGTGTGTTGAGGGAAGTGAAGC
>JACUUR010000120.1 GCA_014859205.1 Dehalococcoidia bacterium
CAGGGCTAGATGGATGGTCACCACCCCGACTCGGTCGGGGTACAGAACTCGGCTTACAGGTTTGCTTGCCCGAGAATATTTTCACCGGGGCCTCTATGCGGCAAAGGACAGTGATGAGGCTCACGCCTTGACCGGGGGACTATCTAAGGTCAGCATAAGGGAGGAAAGAGCATCTCAGCGGAGATAACCGGGGTTGTCAAAGCGGGACTCCGGGAGTAAACTGATTGCATCATGGATGATATACCCCCTGAGCTTCGCGATTTCGTTCTTTTTTGTGCCAAGAGGCGGAGCCCGGAGTGGCCGGCTATCTACGACGAGATGACCAGGGTAGCCGGCCGGAAGCTGTTCCAGGGTTTGGGCTACACAGAACTCAGACAATTGGGGCTATCCTTCTCCCTATCCAATGTCGATAGGACCATCCAGTTGGTGAAGAATGTCACCTCTCAAGCCCATCAGTGAGAAGAACCCCACGATCATCTGTGCAATACTATGGCCCCCAGGACGCCCGTGGCACTGCTTCCCGCCGATATGGCCTAGCGCCTGATCACGATGGCGCCATAGCCAACTACTCGTGAGAAATCCCCGCTCGTTTCGCCACTTGTGGCGTATTTCAGCAGGCTCGCCTCTCTGGCCTTCCTTCGCTTAGCCGCCACAATAGCTGCAGCCACCGGACCATACCCGCACATAGTGCAATCAAGCTTTTCGCAGCGTCTGTATAATTCTTCCTCATCAAGGGCAACTATGGCCTCAATCAGTGCACTGTCCTTCTCCACCGCGATCGGGTGAGGCTCATAGTGAGTGAAATCGCTGCTGGCGATGATGACGGTGTCATCGCCGGCTCGGGCTACCGCCTCGCCTACCACCCGGGCCGTCTCTATGTCCTGGGCCAGCATGGCTATCGGCACAATCCTTACGCTGCCATAGATATGCTGAAGCCACGGCAGTTGGACCTCTATACTGTGTTCATGGACATGAGCGGCGGCGTCTGCCCTGATCGCCCCTCCCAGAAAGCTCTGGGCAAGCTCCTGGTCTATCTCCACATCGCCCAATGGCGTTTTCCAGGCCGCCCCTGCCCATAAGGAAACAGGATAGCCGTATCCGGTGTGATTAGGGCCCAGTATCACCGCCGTGGCACACACCCCATCGTCAGCAAGCTGTTTGTAGGCATGGGCCGCCACCGGGCCCGAATAGTCATAGCCGGCGTGGGGCACAACTACGGCCACAATCTCCCTGGGCCCCCTGCTGTTCGCACGCGGAATGACGCCGGGCCCAAGCTCGTGTTCGTAGCAGCGTTCAATCTGCTTCTCAAGTTCTCGGGCGGTGCCGGCGTAGAACATGCCGGCAACGGCAGATTGTCTTAGCTTCACAGAACCTCCCATGTGGCCCTATGCTTCGGGCTTTCTTCTCGCCCTCTTCCTGGTCTTCCTCTCAGCGTCCTTAGTTGCGGGCTCTGTTTCTTCCTTGCTCTTGTCGGGAGCCTTCATCACCCCTGGCCCGGACTGCTCTCGAAGCCAGCGATGTATATCATCCAGCGCCGGCGGGAAGATGCTGAACACCTCTATGTCGGCAGGGAATTGCACCGAGTGGCCGTCCTGAACGAACAGGAGACCTGCCTCATCATCCTCGAGGGTCTCAGCTATCTTCCTGGCCATCACTTCGTTCCTCATCTTCGCGGCCTCAACATAGAATCCCGAGACCTTGGCCGCTACTTTCTGGCTTATGAAACCAAGCATGAGGCATCTCCGCCAATCCATAACCTCTTCAGACAGTTCCTCGTCTTCGATTGCCTCGACGCTGGCGCCGCTATCCCGCAGGGTCTTGGCAATCTGGTAGCTCCCCGGATTTAGCCTTTCAATGGCCTTCATGCCGTCCTCACCGGGCTGGAAGACCGATTCGTGATAGATCCGATTCACGTTGCCTATCTTCGAGGCCAGATTTGCCAGTTGTTCTGTCGCCTGTTGCCAATAACGACTGCACTTCTCCTTGTACTCATCAGGGGCTTCTTCGCCGCAGTATATGAGCGGGACAAGGTACAGCTTCTTGCCTTTCTTGAACCGCTCAGCCTCCAGCTTCTCTATTTTACCTAATCGCTCTGACATGGATGCTTTGCTCCTGCGGCGTCAGCCGTCTAAAGCCCAAATGTACCACGTAGTCGATGCATAGCTCGGGGCACAAACCCCGTCGATCGTGCTACTCCTCGCTCTCTCCCTCATTCCCCCAGTTCTGCATTATCTTCTTTATGTGCTGGGCCAGTCTGGGTTGTTCCTTAAGACGCTGAGTGAACACCGGGCAACTCTGAAGAACCATATCCTGACTCATCGCAGCCATACCCTCCATGATCTGGTCCAGTTCGCCTCTTGCCTGCTCGGGCAGATTCGTCCCCTGCAGTGCCATTCTGAACTGGGATATATCCTCAACGCTGACCTGAACCGGCGTCACACAGTTCTTGTACCAGGGGCATTCCCTGCATCTGATAAGCGCAGTTACCTCATCAAGAATATCACCCATTTTCTATCTCCCCGATGAATATGATTCTAGCATCTTTGCCTGACACAACGGAAATCACAGTTCAGGATGACTGCAGAACGGCCCCGCCCGTTCAGCCCGGCAAGCCTTGCCACTC
>JACUUR010000121.1 GCA_014859205.1 Dehalococcoidia bacterium
CAGATTCTCCGAGCAGAGGAATGAAGAGGCTGGTGACCACTTCACACCCAGAGAAGTCATTCGCCTGATGGTGAATCTATTATTTGACCCAGATGAAGATATTCTCACAAAGCCAGGCATAATAAAGACTATGTTCGATCCCGCCTGCGGGACCGGAGGCATGCTCTCAGTAGCGGAAGAATACTTGATTCCCTCGTAGAAAGGCCGGTTTAAAGCGCTGCAGGTGACCCAGAGGTAGTGCTTGGAGTATAGGACAGGCGTCAGCTCCGGTTCTTCCCCAGTTCCGCAACCTCTCGATATCTCCCGCCCCCGGGGACTTGACGCCTTCGTGCCACGCATAGACAGGCGCTCAGGCCGTAAAAGGGCACGGCCGTGTCACGCAGGAACTGCCACAAGCGCTTGTTTGGATCTCCCCGCCTGGCTCTCCTGCATCTGAAGGGCGCGGACCATCCGTTTGACGTTGCATGCCAACGCCTTGAGGTAGACGGCAAGCTGTACCCTACGGCCGCCTCGCACCCGCAGGCGCCCAAACCCATGTCGTCGTTTCAGTTCTGAGTTTGTTCCTTCGATCCCTGCCCGTATGGCATACCTCTTATGCCACTCTTCATTTGCCTCGGCTATGCGTCGCCGGTCGATCTTGACCTTTACCAAGTCCGCCTTGAGAACGTAGTCTCCCGTATGCTGGTTCAGCTTCACTGGACAACGGGAACGCAAAGAGCAGGTCTCGCATACTGACCGGGCAAAGTGGATCTCCACCCGCTCCGGCGCATCCTGCCGCTTGTACTCCTCAATGGACTGGTTTCCTGCGGGACACACCGTGGGTTGCCCTCCTGTGACATCGATCTGGAAATCCGCCGGAGTGAGCCGAGGCTCTTCGCCCTCTCCTCCCTCTTTTTCCGCTGGGGTCGGACCCGCCACAGGACTCACCAGTTCCGTCCCCCGGAGTTCGGCCTCAAATGCATTCCGCCCCGACCCATACGAAGTGTCGGCGAAGAGCTCATCCGGTCGAGCATTTCGCTCCGCGAGCGACTCAATTGCCGGCACTGTCACATCGGTGTCGCTTCCGCTCGAGGGTGTTACCTCCACCAAGGTAATGATCTGGCAGATGTTCTCCTCATCACAGGTCTCCGCCACCTGCGCCTCATAGCCCTTTCCCTTATGGCCGCTGTAGGTCGCCTCTGGATCGTAAGGGGACTGCAAGGAGTCGGACGGTACCTCCTTCGGGTCTTTCAGGGCGATGGGGACCTTGGTTTCCCCGGCATCGTCGTCATCGTCCCCGGGCCGTCCATCGCTATCCCTCCCCACAAGGCACTGCTCACGGAGCAGCCGCTCCAGCAGCCGGTACTCCTCCAGCCCGGCGGCTGCCGTCCCGCGGAACCGATCCACCAGCCTGTAGAGATCCCGGGCACACACGGAGAGCCGTCGCCGCCCATCTCCCGAGCGGGCATCCTCGTAGCTAGTCGGCTCGCCCTCTTCCTTGAGATACCGTCTCACAAGCGCAGTGGGCACCGCTTCCATCAGGTGAGGCAGGTCCCGGCGCAGAGCACCGAAAAAGTAGCGCATTGTCTCGCAGAAGAGCCCCAGCCGGGTGAGGATGGCGATGTTGCTCATGATGTGAGTAGAGTCCAGCCGTTGCTTCCCGGTGCGGATGCCTAAAGCCGTGATGATCTGGTCCGTTGTCTCCTGGAAGGCCACCCGGCCACCGTCGTGGGGCATAAGCCGTCCACGGAAGTTGTGCAGCGTCTTCTGCGGGAGATGCGTCTCCTCGATATCCAGGCGCAGGGCATGGTGCCACAGGAGATTGAACTCCAACTCCTCCAATGCCTCCTCGTCGGTGAGGTTGGACATCTCTTTCAGGATATGCACACCGAGGACGGTCTGCACCGCCCGGTTGGGCCGGCCATTGTCCTCGCAGTACATGTCGGCAAAGCGCTCTTCATCAATGAGGGGCAGTGCCCGGTTCCGAAAAACCTCAGCCCAGCTCCGCTGAAGTCGCTGCGCCTTGGCTGGCGGCACCAGCATGTTCGATTGGAACAGGCTCTCTTGGGGATCTCGCTTACGAAATATGGCTTTCCTCCTCATTCATTGGTGGGTTTCGGGGCCATCGCCCGGGGTTTCTTCCAGCATCACCCAGCGGTGGCGGGAATACCGCGCCAAGCTGCGGATGAGCCGGTCCAGTTGCCCGCTGTCTTGGAGGTGATCCAGGCGTCCCAGGCAGCAGAGCTGCACCTGGCGAACCCGAGCGCCCTGGCGATTGGAGCGGGCGATGCCCAGACGAATGATGATGCTTCCGCCTGCCTTGCGTGTGCGGTGCTCTCGGGCAAACATGATGTCCGAAGCATACACTTAAATCACTACTTTGTCAATTGCCACAGCAGTCAATAGCATCTACTACATATTGAGTTTCTCATATCGGCTTGCACAACTTGTGGCAAAAAGCACAACTCCACAGTCGTGGAGATGCCTTAATGGTGGCACATCACGGGGATTCAGGGAGGGGTTTTTACGGGAGAATCAATACTTGACACATACCTGTCGATGGGTGTTATGAACGTTCTGGCTCTCAGAGGG
>JACUUR010000039.1 GCA_014859205.1 Dehalococcoidia bacterium
AGGCAACTTCGCATCGGGGGAGTGTCGGAACTGGCAGACGAGCATGACTTAGGATCATGTGCCGCAAGGCGTGGGGGTTCGAGTCCCCCCTTCCCCACCAAGGGTGGCCATAGGCAGAACTCCCACTGACTCTCTCTCCCCTCCCTCTGGCGGCATTGGCATAATGTAGTGTACCCTGGCGCTTCGCCCATCGATCTCAATCCTCTTGATGAATGACCGGAGGAAGGCCTTGCGCTCGGGGACACGGGCCTCATCCAGGAGGCGCCGAGGCCTTCGGCATAAGCCTTTACCATTCGGGCATTCAGGTGCCTCGCCTTGCGCACGGCCTTCTCTACCTCCAACTGAGCTTTGGCCCTAGTTAGATCTACATGATATTCAAGAAGCCAAACGGGAGGAAATGCTTGCCGTCGCCTAACCTTTCTTGCACGCTCTTTGACAGGACCGCCGGGGGCGGGCCCGCACGAGTCAATGAACAGGCAGGCAGGTAGCATCACCTAACGTCCTTGTCATCTTGTCCGAGACCGTGTAGTATAAACTGGACGAAAGGAGGCAATGTGAAGGGAAGATCACTGACAGGAGGGTCCCAGTTCTGGCTTGCTTCTTTGCTGATCATAGCAATCATCATACTGTCTATTGGCAACTACTCACGCTGGTGGGACATACATTCCTACGTGGGGCCTCTGCATGTCCATCATTGGCTGAGCTTTATCGGCGCCGGATATATCGCCGTTTTCACGCCCATCTATGCTCTGGCCAAGCGCCACTCTCCGCAGCGCTTTGGCACACTGCTCAAGATCCATGTCTTCGGTAACCTTGTGGCGTTTCTACTAATATCTATGCACTTCACCCAGCACATGGGGCGTCCACCGCAGTTCGCTCCAACACCGGGCACGGGACTAACGTTATACATTATCGTTGCCCTTATGGTGATAACCGGCTACATGCAGAGGTTCCGGCTGGCAGGGAGATTCTCGAGAACCTGGCGGTTTGTACATGTCAGCCTGAGCGTCTCTTTCTATATCGTCCTGATAGTTCACGTGCTTCATAACCTGGGGCTCCTGTAATCCGGGGCAGAGATTCGTCTGATGTGTGAGGTGGTTCCTCCAGGTTCGGACAGATCACAAGGTCGGGTTCTGCCCTCCAGAATCGGAGGATAGGAAAGGGAGCTCAGGCCGCCGGTTAAAACGGCGGGAAGGACAGGCGGTGAGTTCGGGCCAGGGCGGCACTCCAGTGCCACTATTCGGGCATATGCTTCGCAGAGAGGAGAGGTCAAGAAGGGGATCTGGCCTCTAGCTCCGGGCGATGTCACGATTTTGTAACTTTTTTCCTGTCCATTTAATGACTTCTTGATTCTCCGTGAGTTATCATAGTGGTAGGCTCAGGCGGGCGAGACGATCGTCTGGTCGAACGAAGGAAGGGAGGTGTTGCCTATGGCAATGGTACGTGAAGGATGAATGAGGGCACGAGGATTCCTGACCATCAGAGATCGAGTGTTTCTCATTTCGGATTCTAATTCAAGGAGGTAAATCATGAAAAAGCCAGCTTGGTTAGTCCCGATTGCGTTAGTGCTTGTTATCAGTATGATAGTCGTTGGTTGTCCGCCGGACGGCGTAGAGCCCGAGCCAGAGCTCACCGTGTATACGTTGTGGACTCCCGAGGCGGAGTTGGAGGCGTTTAATGCCGTTCTGGCGGAGTTCGAGCAACAGTCCGGCATTCAGGTAACACACACCCCTGTAGATACGGACACCATGCTAGTCACCTTCCCCACGGCCTTCGCGGCGGGTACTACACCGGCCGACGTGGTCCTGGCACCCTTTCCTGCCTGGATAGTCGGCTTGAGTGATCATCTGCTGCCGGTGGATGCATTGCTCAACAAAGCCGAGTTTGCTGCGGTTCACCTGAGTCCGGTAACATCCGCAGGGCAGTTGTACGGTATTCCCTTTAAGATGGCCGGCAAACCGGGCTTCTGGTACAAGCCTTCGTTTTTCGCTACTCATGACCTTACGCCCCCCGACACCTATGCTGAATTCGTCGATCTGCTGGCCGCTCTCGATGACATACCCACATTAGAGGCAGCCATAGCCAGCGGCAATGGCGTGGGTTGGCCACTCTCCGACCAGACCGAGGGCTTCATAATCGGCCTCGGTGGATATCAGCTGCAGCTAGACCTTATAGAGGGCACGGTGGCCTGGACGGATGAGGCGGTGAGGGTGGACGTGTTCGGACCCTTGGTAGAACTGCTGGAGGCAGGTTACTTCAGTGTGCCTGCCGAATGGGGAGCCCAGGTGGAACAGCTCGATAACGAGGTATACGGGATGATGTGGATGGGGGACTGGATAGTTGGTATGGTAGAGGACCCCGAGGACATAGCCTTCTTCCCGTTTCCGCAGACGGACGGTGTTGTCGGCGCAATAGACTACGCTATCATACCCGCGTACACCGACTGGCCAGACGAAGCCCAGCAACTGGTGAGTTTCCTGGCAACCCGTGAGGCGCAGGAGATATGGGCCGGCCTAGGTGGCTATCTGGCTCCGAACACGGCGGTCCCGCTAGACATCTACCCAGTGGCGGCGCAGTCGGTGGCAGAGTTCATGCTGACAGTCACCGTGGTGCCGGACTTGGACGACACAATCGGAGGGGCTTTTCAGATAACCTTCTGGGACCAACTGAAGCTCCTTTGGGTCGCCCCCGGCCAGGTTGACGACGTGCTCGAGGAAATACAGCAAGAAGCACCGTAACCCGCGCAGGCGCAGGAGATATTCGAGGACTGGTACAGGGGCGGTTAGCTAACCGCCCCTGTACGGACTTAGGAGTTGTGACGAAGCCGTGGACGCTAGATGCAAAGGGGGAAGATCCGACAGTCCGACCACGCAGATGCAGAGTATCCTTTCTCCGGAAGGGGGGCAGCGAATTGCGTAGGCTCATCTTCATTCTGCCCGCCCTGACCCTGGTTGCGCTTATAGTAGTCTTCCCGGCTGTGGAGACAGTCCGCGGTGGTCTCTGGTCATGGGATGGGCTGGAGATGACCGAATTCGCAGGGTTCGAGAACTACGCCGAGCTCTTTGGTAGTAGATCATTCATCAACCCGGCCAGGTTCCCCACACGGATTCCGCCCTGGGGAGCTCTGGTTCACAACCTCGTGTGGGTGGTAGTGTTCATCCCGCTGACGGCCTTGCTCGGTCTGTTCCTGGCCGTTCTGTTCAGGGAGGTCAAGGGCGGCTCCATGCTAAAGTCGATGATCTTCCTGGGGATGGTAGTTCCCCTGGTGGTGGGTGGAATGATGATCCGTTTCATGTTTGATGGCAGGGCCGGAATAGTCAACGCCTTACTTCGCACGGTGGGGCTGGATAGTTTGGCCCGAACCTGGACGGCCTATCCGGATACCGCCTTGCCATCAGTGATACTGGGCTCGGTCTGGATCTGGACCGGTTTTGCCATGATAATCTACTCCGCCGGCCTGGAACTCATCCCGAAAGACCTGTACGAGTCTGCCAGCGTGGACGGCGCGTCGACGTGGAGGACCTTCCGGCGGATAACCATCCCCATGGTCAAACCCGCGACCTTGATTGTAGTCATCATGAACTTGATATATGTCCTGAGGATCTTCGACATCGTCTATGTCGCCACCCGGGGTGGTCCCGGCGGTGCTTCCACTGTCCTCGCCTTGCAGGGGTACTTCTATGCCTTCCAGTACCACGAGTTCGGCATGGCCTCCGCAGTCTTCACCTTCCTCACTATCATGGCCGCCGCCATCAGCGTATTCCTGGTAAGAAGGGTGAGATGATGAGGAAACCGAGAATCATTCTCTACGCCGTGGCCTGGCTGATCGGCTTGCTCTGGGTGTTGCCCTTTCTCGGGGTATTCGTCTCCTCCCTGAGGCCCTTTCGTGAGGTAGTTGACGGCTGGTGGCGGTTGGAGGAGTTCACCCTCACTCTGGACGCCTTCATCCGAGCCTGGAACCATCCCTCCGCTCCCGTGGGCCCGGCCCTCCTGAATTCGGTGTACATAGCGGTTCCCGCCACCCTGCTGACGATCATGTTTGCTTCGCTGGCCGCCTACGCCTTCGCCAGGTTCAAGTTCCGGCTCAAGAGCCCACTCTTCTTCCTTTTGATACTCATTATGGCAATGCCGGGCCAGTCAATCATCATCCCTCTCTTTGCCTACATGGTTGACCTGGGGCTTCTGGATACCCGGCTGGGGCTTATTCTGGTGCATACTGCCTGGGGAATCCCCTGGGCTGTGCTGTTTCTGAGGAACTTCTTCCTCAGCGTTCCGATCGACCTGGAGGAATCTGCCCGGGTGGATGGTGCCTCCGACCTGACGGTGTTCCGCCGCATAGTTCTGCCCATAGCACTGCCGGCAATAGTCTCTATAGCCGTGCTGCAATTCGTGTGGGTGTGGAATGACTTTCTCTTCGCCCTGATTCTCATACAATCTCCAGGCAAAAAGGTGATAACCCAGACCATCCCGATGATACAGGGCAGGTTCGACATCCCCTGGAGCGTGCTCAGCGCGGCCTCGGTATTGAGCATGATAGTCCCGCTCCTGATATTCGTGTTTCTCCAGAGGTACTACATCAAAGGTGTGATGGCCGGAGCGATTAAGGGCTAGAGCATCCCCGCGTCAGCAGAGTGTCCTGATCGTAGATATAGATCGACTCCTTAGGGAAGGTCAAGTACACCTTGCTGCCCATCTCGGCGGTAAAGCCGGGGGCAGTCTTGGCCTTGATCATCATATCCTGCAACAACAGGTCAACAATAACGTGCTCGCCTAACGGCTCCAGCGCATAGACCTCCGCCTCAAGGGAATCCTCCTTCCGTTCCTTGTGCACTGACAAATGCTCGGGTCTGACACCCAGCACCAGTTTGGAGCCGGGAGCCTTCTCCTTCAGCTCGGCGGCAAGACCTTCTTCTAGCGTAATCGTGGATTCACCGGTACCGAGGCACTTCAGTCCGGCGGTTTCGCTCAGAGTGCATTCAATCAAGTTCATCGGCGGCGAGCCGATGAAGCCCGCAACCCACTGGTTCTGAGGGCAGTAGTACAGGTCGTCCGGCGTGCCGACTTGCTGAAGAATCCCTTCGTTCATCACTGCAACCCTATCGGACATGGCCATGGCCTCCACCTGATCATGCGTCACATATACTGTTGTCACCTTCAGCTTCTGGTGCATCCTCTTCAGCTCTGCCCGCATCAGAACTCTCAGCTTGGCATCCAGGTTCGACAGGGGTTCGTCCATCAAGTAGACGGAAGGCTGCCTGACAATAGCCCTGGCCAGGGCCACTCTTTGTCGCTGTCCGCCGCTCAGTTGGCCCGGTTTGCGATCCAGGAACTGCTCGATCCTGACGAATTCTGCCGCTTCCTTCGCCAGCTTCACTCTTTCCTTCTTGGCAACGCCCCGTGCCTCCAGAGGAAAGGCTATATTGTCCAGCACAGTCATATGAGGGTAAATGGCGTAGCTCTGAAAGACCATGGCGACGTTGCGCCTGCTTGGAGCCACCCGGGACACCGGCTTGCCGTCGAAGTAGATCTCGCCCGAGGTCGGGGTCTCCAACCCGGCAATGAGGCGAAGGGTGGTGGTCTTACCGCAACCCGATGGCCCTACCAGGCTTATGAATTCGCCCGTCTTGACCTCGAGGTTGACGCTATCAACAGCCTTCACCCCGGCGAAGTGCTTGCTCAAGTTTTCTAACCGTATCTCCATGTCACCGCCTTAGGCGTCTCCGCCAAACTCTCACTGATTGCTGTGATCGTGGCGGAGTTCAATACATCATCTGCCGGATTCCATGCTGAACCTACTTATCGTTCAGCTCAGGTCTTTTCGGGCGAACTAATTATAGCAGAGTATTGCAGCCCTGCTGAGCTTTCGACAACTGCTCGGCACCCAGGGTGGACATCGCACCGGACATCGCTTCTGTAGACCTGGCCATCCGTGGGCATTCCGTACTGTCCCTGCACTTCCATGTCGGCCTGAAGGAGGTCTACTCCCTGGGCACCAGAGTGTAGATGCCTCCCTGCCGGTCAAGGACATAGAGGTTGCCTGCCAGGTCTACACCGAAGGAGGTAATGCGCAAGTCGGATCCAGTCAATAGTGTGTTCTCAGTGACCACCTCCCCATCATAAGCCAGGGCCCAGATATTGCCGGAACAATAATCGCCGTATATATAGTAACGATACAGGGAAGGTAGCTGGTCTCCCCGATACACATAGCCCCCGGTGACGGAACACCCATGCGAGTGGTCATACTCATGTATGGGCAGTGTCAGGCCGGACTGGTCACAGTCAGCAGGCGGAGAGAAGCAGTGGAAGCCTTCCATGATGTTCCAACCGTAATTGGCGCCTCTGACGATGATGTTTATCTCCTCCCACTGGTTTTGACCGACATCAGCAGCCCAGAGTAGTCCAGTTTCCGAATCAAAGGAGAAACGCCAGGGATTTCGCAGGCCGAACGCCCATATCTCGGGCCGGGCGCCTTCAGCATCCACAAATGGATTATCGGAAGGTATTTCATAATCGCCGGGTGCTGATAACCCGCTTACGTCGATGCGTAGAATCGAACCCAGGAGCGTACCAAAGTTTTGTCCATGACCTTGAGGGTCACCGGCGCTCCCACCGTCGCCCAAAGCAATGTAGAGGTAGCCGTCCGGACCGAAGGCGAGCTGCCCGCCGTTGTGGTTCGCATAGGGTTGCTCGATCTCCATGATGATCACTTCACTTTCCGGGTCGGCTACATCCATGTTTTCCCGGTCGCGGCTGAATCGAGACAATACCGAGCGGCGAGGGCTGTCAGCTGTGTAATACGCGTAGAAATAGCCGTTCTCCCGGTAATCGGGATCGAAGGCGAGCCCAAGCAAGCCTTCTTCGTTACCTCCCCGGTTAACCCGGCCTGTAATGTCTAGAAACACATCCGCCTGCTGCGGATTGTCGGCCGAAAACGCATACATGACTCCTCTCTGCTCGGTAACGAATATCAGGTCACTTGTATCATCCGGCTGGGCAAGGTTGGTCATCTCCTGGAAAGACAGCGCGGGAAATACCCGCTCAACCTCAAAGCTGCCGCTGGGTGCGGTGGGTCCTGCAACACAGGACAACGAACCTGCCAGCACGACCACTCCGACCGTGAGCGACATTGCCCTTGCGTGATGAACAGCCTTTGTTATTGCTTTGTAACCCCTTATTCTCATGGACAGAATGCTCCCTTTCAACGCCTTAGTTCTGCATCCCATCCCTATTCTAAAGCGGCGTCAATGGAGTAGTCATAAAACTGGATGGCGAAATGCAACAAAGTTATGACATTTATTTCGGTGCCCGTAATGCTCGGACAACAGCAGATACTGCAATATTGACGCGAACCCCTGTCAAACTGCGGTCATCGGTTCATCTCCCTTGATCGGCTCCAGGACTATGGCCATCTCGTCCTCGGTTGACCAGGCCTTCCGGCTCATGCCACTGATTTCCCTTCCGGTGTCCTGACCATACCTTACTCAGTTCTCCGGGACAGAACCGGGTGTACTCAATGTCATAGTTTTGTAACTTTTCGGCCACTCGTTTTATGACTTCTTTACCGCCGGTCTGCTACCATCATTAGTGAATACCGGAGCGTCGGGGAAACGAGACTTCGCTTCAGGAAATATAGCAGAAGGAGGTGTTAACTATGGCAATGGAAAGATGGAGACCAGGAAGAGGACTGGTTCCCTGGAGACCATTCAGGGAGTTGGAGGAGATGGAGCGACGATTTGAGGACATGTTGGGATGGCCACGGCTGCCCGCGATATGGAGGCGCATTCCCAGCATGGAGATGGGGTGGGCACCAGCCCTGGATGTGTTTGAGAAGGAGGACAAGTTTGTGGTCAAGGCTGAGCTGCCTGGAATGCAGGAAGAGGACATAGATATATCAGTCACCGGTGACACGTTGACCATTAGGGGAGAGCGTAAGGCCGAGACTGAGGTCAAGGAAGAAGACTACTACTGCTGTGAACGCTCCTACGGCAGCTTTTCCCGCTCTATAGCTGTGCCCTCTAACGTTGACGCCCAGAAGATCGAGGCCAGTTATGAGGATGGGGTTTTGGAGGTCAGCCTTCCCAAGATACCGGAGGTCAAGCCCAAGAAGGTTTCGATCTCCGCCAAGAAGAAGGCCAAGGCCGGGAATTAGCCGATGCGGTTACTGGATTCTCGTTCCCCGACCTTTGGGTGTAACGCCAGGCAGATGAGCATAGCCGGAGCAGCAGGCCTGACGACACCGCGACAGCACTAGGCCTGATAGGTGATCTGGGTTGATCGTCACACGCCTGTAAAACAGTTGTAAGGAGGGGTCATCATGGCAATAGGATTGAACGAACTCATCGGATTGCTCAACAAGGACCTGGAGTTGGAGTATACCGCGATGGTCCAGTACGTGCAGCATAGCGGCGTTCTGACGGGGGCTGAGTACGGCGATATAACAAAAGAGATAAAGATACACGCTGGCGAGGAACTTCAGCATGCCATCACGCTTGCTGAGCAGATAGACTATCTGGGAGGCTTTCCCGCGGTCAATGTTCCACCCGCCGCTACGTCAGAAGACAACCGGGAAATGCTACAGCAAGACCTAGCAGGTGAGGAAGATGCCATTGCACGGTACAAACAGCGCATCGTGCAGGCCGAAGAGTTGATGGAACTGGCTTTGGCCCAGAAACTGAGGGAAATCCTGAGCATCGAGCAAGAACACGCGATGGACCTGAGAAACGCCCTGGGCAAATGATCAATCGGAACAGGAGGTGACCAACGATGATAGAACAGATCTGCCCTGTTTGTGGCTGCACCATTGTCCCCGACCAAGCTCATGAAACGGAGGGAGTGACATATTGCTGTGAGCCCTGTGCCACAGGCCGAGGCCAGTGCGCATGTGGTTGCTGCGCAGTAGTCGAGAAGGAAGAACAAGAAACGGAATAGCGAGATGTAAGGCGGGACACGATAACGGCCGAATCAGCACGGGAAAGGGTAATAAAATCGGGATTCGATGTGGACGACCTCTTGTAGCGTTTCCCGCCTCAACTGTATGACTGTTGAAGAAAGAAAGGAGGCAGAGCATGGCACTGTCGTCAAAATACGGGAAGGTTGACATATCTAAGGTCGGGGACGATGAACCGGTCTTCATCTTGCGGGCTCAAGATAAGCTGGCCGAGGCAGCCATCGGGATGTATCGGATATTGGCTGCCTCGCATGGTAGCGAGCTTGCTCGGTCTCTGGATAGGGAAATCGAGACTTTTCGAAACTGGCAAGGGGCCAAGAAACTGCCGGATTGACCTATGACCTTCATACTGCTCCGAGGGGTACAACGGCCTCCGTAGTAGCGTTCGGCTTGAAACAGCCAGGGGAAAGCAGTTGGCAGAACCGGAAAGGATTTCCGCTCATGAAGTGAAGGGGAGGATGGATAGAGGCGAGCCTGTCCTGTTCATTGACACACGCAATCCACGGGCCTGGGGCCAGTCAGCTGTAAAGTTGCCGGGAGCGTTGCGCATACACTACAGCAACCTGGAAGCGCATCTCCAAGAGTTGCCCCGTGACAATACTATTGTGACCTACTGTACCTGACATCATGAAGCTTCGGGCGCCCGTGCGGCGCAGATGCTGATGGAACATGATTTCAAGAACGTATATGTTCTTAAAGGCGGTTTTGATGCCTGGCGCAAGGCGGGCTATGCCTTAGAGCCAAAGCTCCGGTGACTGTGGACTGAGCGGACTATCAGTAGGGGAGAGAACTCACTACATAATGGAGTGCCGCCGGTAGGCCGGAAGGGCTGGCCGGACATATAGCTGAATGGAGTTCGCCGCAGCGGGCATGAGGTGACGACCGTACGAAACGGAGGAGTCTTCGGTGGAAAACCAGTCAGTTAGATTAGGAGCGACGAATGCTGAGACTGAATACCAGGACAAAGAGTAAACCGGAGGAGGTGGTGAAGAAAGCTCTGGGGTTCTTCGGCCCCGATGGCTTGGGGCTGGAGGTTACCGAGCAAAGCGATACCTGCGCCTACTTTCAGAGGGAAGGGGTCTATGTCTCTATTACTGCCTGCATTGATGACAAAGGGACCTCAGTAGACATGGTGACCCGGGAGTTTGAATATCAGGTGAAAGAGTTTGCCGGAAAGCTTAGATGATTCCGGCATACGAAGAAGCAAGGAGGTGTGGGAAAATGAAGCTAAATGACAAAACGGCGATCGTAACTCGGGTCGGGGTGTCGTATGATATTCGAGCGGTTTAAATCGGCAGGCATAGCTCATAATTCCTACCTTATCGGCTCTGGCAGCGAAGCTGCGGTGATCGACCCGCGTCGTGACTGCCAGGTTTACGTTGACTATGCCCGGCAAAGGGGACTGAAGATCAGATGTGTTCTTGAGACACACCGCAATGAAGACTACGTAATCGGCTCCGTTGAACTGGCCAGCATTGCGGGAGCTGAAGTCTACCATGGCCCAGGGCTTAACTGGAGATATGGCGGAATAGCGCAAGACGGACAGCAATTCCGTATAGGTAGGCTCAGGGTAACCGCCATCCACACTCCGGGTCACACCGACGAGAGCATGTGTTACGCCGTAGCCGACCTAGGCACTGGTGAGGCAACAGTAATGGTTTTCGCCGGCGATACGCTGTTTGTGGGTGACGTGGGACGAACTGATCTGTACGGACCGGAAGAGGAATCAAGACTGGCATCAAATCTGTACGACAGCATTTTCAACAGGCTACTCCCGCTGGGTGACGGTGTCATCATATGTCCGGCTCACGGGGCTGGGTCTATCTGCGGGTTGCACATCGCCAACCGGGATGAAAGCACGATCGGCATAGAAAGGCTTCAGAACCCTGTACTCCAGATAAAGGATCGACATGAGTTTGTGAAGTACAAGTTATCTGAAAAGCAGGAAAAGCCACATTACTTTCAGCAGATGGAGATATACAACCTGGAAGGGCCGCCGCTACTCGAATGCATGCCTTTGCCGTCCCCGCTTACACCGATTGAGTTCAGCCAGAGTATGGACGAGGGAGCAGTAGTGATCGATACAAGCGAGCCGGCCGCTTTTGGTGGAGCGCACATCAAGGGTGCCTACAGCATCTGGCTGGAAGGCCTTCCCGTCTTCGCAGGATGGGTGTTGTCCTACGACAGGCCCATCTTGCTCATTCTGGAGGACCAGTCCCACCTGGAACGGGCGGTACGTTATCTGATACGGGCCGGCTATGACCGGGTTGTTGGCTATCTAAGGGACGGCATAGAGGGCTGGTATAACGCGGGATTTCCCACCGAAAGACTCCGGCTGCTTTCGGTGCATCAGCTGAAAGGCATGCTGGACCGGGGTGAAGAGCTAGTGGTACTCGATACTCGAGGGCAGAACGAATGGGACTCGGGACACATAGAAGGCGCGCTTCACATATATGTTGGACACCTCAAAGACAGACTCGGCGAAGTCCCGAAAGACAAGCCAATAGCAGTAATCTGTAACGTGGGACACCGTGCTGGCCTTGGCGCCAGCATTCTGCTCAGAGATGGTTATCACAAGGTCTATAACGTACTAGGTAGCGTAAGGGCCTGGGTCGCCGCTGGTTTCCCAGTCACTGTTGATGAAGCTTCCTAGCGCCCGACAGATGCCGGCCTGAGGTTAGGGCATGAAGAAGTGCGAGGTTGTTGTCATCGGGAACAGCACACACTGCCCTGCCGTTCTATGGCTGCCCTGGCAGATACTCGCTGGGTAGTCTCAAAACATTGAGCTGCACCAGTATTACCATCAGTGCTGTATAGCCCAGGGAGATGGCAATGTCCTGCATCAGATCTTTCCGTCCATACTTGCGCTCCTCTTTGCGTACCACCGTCACAACGCCTTTGTGCAGGAGGACAAGCCCCGCAATGTTGGTAATCCAGTACCCGATGACCATAAACGGAAGAAAGAGCGATTCGGATATCAGGCTGAAGAGATACCCGAGTCCATAGGCAATAGGAATGTTTACCACCAGGTCGTTCCACCAGGTCAAAGGTGACAGAATCCAGCCGATTATGGCCAGTATCCCGCCTTTGGCCCAGCGTTTCCTTGAGAGCAAAGCGGATTCTCCGTCAGTTACAGGCCGGCCAGGAACCCCTTCCACGGGGTTGCCATCAGTGTTTCAGTTGTCTCGTGTCCGGAGGTGCGGAGAATCATGATGGCCCTGGCCATCTGCTTAGGGTCGTCTGACTCAACGATATCAACAATGTCAAAACGCCCCAGTGTACCGTAGCTTTCCTTCCAGATAACTCCAGGGCACTCAGCTTTAATCTCTGCTGAGACCTTTTCGGCCAGTTGCCTGAATTCCTTGGGGTCCTCAAGGGCCTGCGGGGAAACCCGACTCAAGATCACATAACTTGCCATAGTAACACCTCCTCTTGTCTCATGACTTCCTCGTTATTGGTTGCATCTGGACGGATAATCCGGCCACTAGGCAGTTCGAATCTCTAATCACTCTTCTTGCCATGGAACAGTTCACTTCCGGCACCGGGGTATACAATACGCCGAGATCTATCAGTAGGCGTAGTGACCGGAGGCCATACTCCCCCCTGTGGCTCCGAGCCCTCGACCGTTATGTGCGATGGCGCCTTGTCTCTCATTTGAGGCTTCTGTCTGATATCGACTCCCTCCACATTATGCGAGAACTCGATGGGGATGCCATTGGGGTCATGCGCATAAATGGAATGGATGAATCCGTGGTCAATGACATCCGACACGTGAAAGCCAGCCGCCTCAAGCCTGTCCTTCAGCGACCACAGGTCATCTTCCGTTTCAACACCGAAGGAGACATGGTCGAAGATGTAGGGTCCGCTCACCGGGCGGCCATGGTCTTTCTTCGCCACTGGTCTGACGCCCGGCCACTCGAAAAAGGCGATGAGGTCAGTCTCTGAGATCTGGAAGAAACAGTGTCGGTATCCCGGCTGTCCCAATCCGGCAACCAGGCGCATACCCAGCAAGTCCCTCCAGAAACGTATGGTCTTGTCCATATCTCCCGTAGCCATAGCCAGGTGGTTTACTCCATTAAACCTAAACATTTGTACGCTCCTCCTTGCACCCTGTGCAGCTAGGGCTTACCTCTAAGTTTGTTTGTCATGTATGTCAACTCGCTGAGATGGGTTTTCTCGTCGTTGATTATTACGTCAACGATCTCCCGGTCCTGTTCGGGCACCATTCCTCGCATCTCCGAGTAGAACAAGATCGAATCCTTCTCGAAGCCGATGCCGACCTCAAGGGCTTCCACGTCGGTCGCAGGTTTTCTGCTCAGAAGAGCTTGGACGCGCGCACCAGCAAAGATACTGGATGCCGCTAGGTCTCTGATGTACTGATAGTGCTCCCCGGCATGTTTCTGGTGAGGTCTATAGCCACCAAGACGGGCCAGCATAGCACGGAAGGTATTTTCATGCTCCTTCTCCCGGGCAGCAAGTTTGGCAAAAACTTCCTCTACCTCTTTGTTTCTATTAAGCCGGGCTACAACCTCATAGAAGAAGCGTCCACTCTTTTCAATCTCGATTGCAAGTTCCAGAAATTCCTTGCCAGTTGATCTCTCGGCCATGTCTCGTACCTCCTGGAAGCAGATCTCTAATAGGTCCCCGGCGCAGGCTCTTTGTCCGGGTGCAGAGCGCGCCATTTTTTGAGGAGTTGGTCCTTGCCCTCGGGATGGTTAGGGTCGGGGAGGCAGGCATCCACCGGGCAGACGTCGGCACAACGGGACGACTGGTAGGCACCTACACATTCGGTGCACTTGTCCGGGTCGATGATGTAAATCGCCTCGCCCTCACTGATCGCCTCATTGGGGCATTCTGGCTCACACGCTCCACAGTTTATACAGTCTTCGGTTATATAGTAGGCCATGTCCATCCTCCTGAAATTTATCCTCATAGTAACGGATGCTCATACATTGCCGTTGATCGGGACCATCTTCGCCCGATAACTGTCTCCACGGTCTGCAAAGCAGCGGCGTGTTCAGGCCTTAGCCACACGAACCTGGTTCATTGAACCCCGGTAATCGTGTGAATCGCTTCTTGTTTCTCCTTTGCGAGAGCACTGGAGTGTCCACTCTTACTGCAGGTCACCGTCACCTTACCGATCCTTCAATCCCCGGACTTACATGAATTCAGCGAACAGCTTCTCAACCCGTGCATGGTCAACCTGCTGCTGTACCAGGGGTCCTCTGCCTAGTGCCGCTAGCTGATCTTCGTAGACCGGCAAATCTGCTTTGTAGATGATTCCGATGGGAATTCTGTCTCCCCACTCGAGTGCCTTCTCCAGTGCCGTCTTCTTGTCGCCAGGGTCATGGCTTGCCTCTTCCAGCTTGTACACCCGTTCCTTGTACCACTGGAAGGTATTTCTACGGTTGAATACGACGCATGGCTGCAGAACATCGATGAGGGCGAATCCCCGATGAGTAATACCCTTCTGAATGAGGCCGGCGAGGTGGTCTATGTCGCCGGCGAAGCCTCTACAAACGAGACTGGCACCGTTGACGACGGCTAGGGCAACAGGGTTTACGGGACCGGCTGCCCCGCGGGGCGTAGTCTTCGTAACAAAACCCACATCACTTGTGGGAGATGCCTGCCCTTTGGTCAGCCCGTAGATCTGGTTGTTGTGTACCAGATAGGTGATATCGTGATTGCGGCGGGATGCATGCAGAAAGTGGTTGCCTCCCTCGCCGTAAGCGTCGCCGTCCCCGCTGATGGCGATGACTACCAGTTCAGGATTGGCAATCCTTGCGCCGATAGCTGGCGGAAGCGGTCTTCCGTGCAGCGAGTTAAACACGTTGCCTCTGGTGTAGTGAGGTAGCTTGCCAGCCTGGCCAATACCCGAGACTAATAACACCTGATGGGGCTCGATTTCCATCCCAGCCAGGGCCTTATTCAGTGCCCTCAGTATGCCGAAATTGCCACAACCGGGACACCATGCCGGCTTCAGTCCCGCATAATCAGACGTCGTTACCATGTCTAGTGCCGCTCCTTTCTGACCGCTTTGGCTATGTAGGCCGGGGTGAAAGGCCTTCCATCGAATCTCAGAATCCGCCCACTCACATCACATCCTGTCTCCGCCCTTATGAGACGCGCCAGCTGTCCCGCAGCATTATTCTCAATGACGTAGCTATTACGGGCCTTCTTGATAGCCCTGGCTGCTGCCTTTGACGGGAAAGGCCACAGTTCATCGAAGTGGAGCATATTGACGCTGGCGCCCTCCTTGCACAGGATGTCCACTGCCTCGTGGATAGCTCCATAAGTGCTGCCCCAGCCAATGAGGGTTGTTTCCGCTCCTCGCGAGCCGTATTTCTTTGGTGCGCCGATTTCCTTCTTGAGTGGAAGAAGCTTACGTAATCTCTTCTGCACTTGTGCTGTCCTCTCCCCAGCATCTTCAGTGAGATGTCCTTCCTCATCGTGCTCGTCGCAGTCGGTGACCACCAGCGCCTTTCCCAGACCGGGGAACGCTCGAGCAGACACGCCGGATTCTGTGACCCTGTGTCTCATGTACTCCAGGGGGTCATCCTCTGTCTCTGAAAACAGCACCCCTCGGTCGATTGTCACCTTCGATAGGTCTAACCGGTCGACGGTGGCATAGGAGCTTGCCAGATACTGGTCGGTCAAGATGATGACTGGGAGTTGATATTTTTCAGCCCAGTTAAAAGCCTTGACCGTTTCCCAGAAGGCACCTTCGATAGTAGCCGGTGCCAGTACGGCTCTAGGAGTATGTCTGAGTAACCGATGTATAGGCGACGGCCCTGGTGGTAGGGG
>JACUUR010000040.1 GCA_014859205.1 Dehalococcoidia bacterium
ATCCTAAGTCATGCTCGTCTGCCAGTTCCGACACTCCCCCGATGCGAAGTTGCCTTATACAATAGCATTTTGCAGCATTAGCCTCAAACAGCTGCGTTCCTGAATCGGAGAATGCCGCAGACCGCATGCCGCTCAGACACTGCGCACATCCGTTTCTGTGTAACCGGGGGGTACCCAGAGCCCTCCCTCTCTGATGCTCACATACCTGTCTCTGAACCACCTGGACTCGAACGATAGCTCAGGGCTCTATCCGGACGGGATCAGCTCGATCTCGAAGAGCTTGGGCCACAGCTTCCCGGTCACGAACAAGCGGTCATTCTCGGCATCATACGCAATGCCATTAAGAACATCGACAGGCTCAAGACGGTCTTCGGCGGGCAGAAGCCCCTCCAGGTCCACCCATGCAGTCACCTGACCCGTCTCAGGTGAGATCCGTGCTATTCGGTCCGTCTGCCAGACATTGGCATAGATCTCCCCTTTGATGTACTCGAGTTCATTCAGTCGGGTTACGGGACCGTCGCCGTCAAATACCTCAAGTTGACCCGTCTGCTCAAAGCTCTGCGGGTCCAGGAAATATATTGTTGACGTACCGTCGCTCATGATCAAGCGCTCTCCGTCATGCGTGATGCCCCAGCCTTCAGTTGGATAGCTGAACTCGCGTAATAGCTCAAATGTGTCCTTGTCGTAGACAAACCCGATATTGGATAGCCAGGTCAGCTGGATGATCCTGTCCTCATAGATGGTTATGCCCTCGCCGAAGTACTCGGCCGGTAGCTCACGAACCTGCAGTATGTTACCGGTCTCAAGGTCCACTCTACGTAATGTGGAGTGTCTGTACAGCCCTGTGCCCTCATACAGAACACCATCTTCGAAGACCAGTCCCTGGGTGAAGGCATCGCGGTCATGAGGGTAGACATTGACAATGTCATACGTATAGACCGGAGTGACGTCAGAACCGTCAGGAACAGAGGGACTCGAAAGATGCAAACCAGAGAATACGGCAACTGCTGCCAGCACTGCAAGCAGCCCCCAGATGAGCCTCCTGGAGGGACGTTTCATCGATATCACCCTACTCCCGACCGCATCAGCGTCACGCAGGTGGAGTCTCCGTCAAGGATCAGGAAACGATGCCAGGCACACCATACCAGACAGAACTGCCGCAGATCGGGCATTACGCCCGCAGTACGCGCCACTGAGGCAGCGCCTGCTACTGGGATTCGTATCTGCCGATCTTGAGTATCCTGGCTATATTGGCCTGCGGCGAGATGACAGGCTTCAAGATGGGTTTGGCACTGGTAATCACCGTTGTTACGCCGGGCCCATGACCCGCCCACTTGCAGTCGCTATGAATCACAACCCCTATCGTGGAAGCACCCTTCCGGTAGCACCGCCCGAACGCGTTGTCATGGTCTTCGATGTGAACTATGTCGCCGAAGCACAGCTTGTCGAGCCCGTTCTTCTGCAGAGCTTCCTCATCGGCCGTCATTATGTCATAGTCGCCGGTGCCCATGCTGGTTGAACCCACGCCGGAGCCCATTAGATAAGAAGGAACGCTGGCCACGACCGGCACGTGCAACTCTCCATCCTTCTCGGTGATGCCCATTTCCTTCAAAAGGTTCGGGTCGAGGTTATAAACGTGCACATCCGGATAGTCCGGCAGTCTCAAGCCCTGGCCTATGGCCTTGATCAGAAACTTGTCATCCATTGTGAGTTGCTCCAGCACAGCCGGGCTGAAGTCGATAAGGACGTGTTCCGCTCCTCCGTGATGACCGGTCACCACGCCCTTTGCACCCTTGGCATCGCCCGTGACGACCTTTGCCTCATTGCCTATGCAGGCATAGAAGTTGTAACCTCGATTGGTGGGCGAGGCCCTGTCTTTCTCGTCAAAGACGGTTGATACTCCCGGTTCAACGTGATCTACTTCCCAGCCAAATGCCGGATCTCCAACCCTAACGTTGTAGGTAATCCCGCCCGTGCCCGGCAACATGAACGGTTCGCCACCGTGGGAAACCCCGTGTTTCCCGGAATGCGCAGGCTTCACAATCGTGCCCTGCACAGAGATCATGACCAGTCTGTCCTTGTTCGTTCGCATTACACTCACCTCGCCTGATATCTTAGCATAGTCCCGGCAGCTTTGTTTATTCCCGAAACCCGAGCAACCGATGCCGTGCGGACCACCTAGCATCAGGTATAGGCCCTGACACGCCCACCGGGACCCTGTCAGGGGCGGAAATAAATCCGACAAGCTGGCATAATATGACTCGACTCAAGATGAAGGCGTTATTACAGCGGGTCGCGAAAGCCTCGGTAAGCGTGAACGGGGATGCGGTAGGCAATATCGGCCGGGGGCTGGTGGTCTTTCTGGGCGTAGCTCAGGGCGATGGGCAGGAAGACGCCGACTACCTGGCGAACAAAGTGGTCAACCAGCGTGTGTTCGCCGATGGGACAAGTCATTTTGCCCTGTCAGCGCTGGAGGTGAAAGCAGACATCCTGGTGGTAAGCCAGTTCACCCTTCTGGCCGATACACGCAAAGGGAGGCGACCCAGCTTCACCGAAGCGGCTCCGCCGGAGCTGGCGCAGGACCTGTACGGGTTCTTCGTGGAGCGGCTCCGCTCGACCGGGCTCAAGGTGGCAACAGGGCTCTTCCAGGAGCATATGCTGGTGGAAATCCACAATGATGGGCCGGTCACCATCTTGCTGGAGAGCAAGACGAAGCCAGTGACGCATTAGCAGCCTCTGACGGCGGTTGCGCTGCCCCAATGACGACGCTCTCGCTCACAACCGCAATCAGTTCCACAGCCTAGTCGGCCAGGTGCCTGCGGGCATCGGCCTCTATGATGCGGTAGACCTCCTGCAGCGGGATGTTACGCTCCAGGGCGATGCGACGGCACTCTTCATACTCCGGGTGGATGCTGAGCATGTTACCCATGACGCGCTTGATCTTGACCCTGGCCTGACCCATCGTGGATTCAAACTCGACGGCTTCTCGTTCAGCAACGTGCCGGGAAACAGGGCTCACCCTGATGCCCAGCGTCGAAGTCTCCCGCATCATGGTTTGGGTCACATCGGATTCGGCATGCCGCGGGGCAAGAACACTGAGCATCACCGCCGGACGGTTCTTCTTCATCTGTATAGGCGTGAACCAGACGTCAACAGCTTGCTTGGCGAAGAGGCGCTCCATGAGGTACCCGCAGATCTCGGGGCTCATGTCATCGATATTCGTCTCCAGCAGCAGCAGGTCATCGGCGTGGACAGTTTCTGTTTCTTCACCCAGCCAGATGCGCATGACATTGGGCCAGGCTCCATAGTCCCGAGTTCCGGCCCCGTAGCCTACCTGCTCAAGGGTCATGCCGGGCCGGCTGAAGCCGGCCAGCGTGGTAACAATCGCCGCTCCCGTAGGAGTGACCAGTTCGCCCTGAGGTTGAGACTGCACCGAACAATCGACGATCGGGGCGTTGGACATGGCTATGAGCCGCAGCGTGGCAGGGGCCGGCACAGGCAAAATGCCGTGCGCAGTGGAAACACTGCCGCTGCCCAGTGGCAGCGCAGACGAGTAGTAATGCTCTATTCCGAGGGCGTCAAGACCGAAGGCCACTCCCACGATATCTATAATGGAGTCCACCGCCCCTATCTCGTGGAAACCAACCTCCTGCAGCGGCACACCGTGCACCACGGACTCGGCCTCGCCCAGACGCTGGAAGATGGCGATCGCCGTGTCCTGCACCTTCTGCGAAAGCTCGCTGCCTCTGATAAGCCCGACTATATCCTTGAGCGAGCGGGACGGCTGGACCCCGGCCTCGTTCATTGTCACCGTGAACTTGGTGGCCACAATCGTCGACCGGTTCACCTTCTCTGCCGAAAGCTTGTAGCCGGGGACGCCGAGGCTGCTTAATGCCCTTTCCAGCACCTCGACAGACAGCCCGGCATCGATCAGCGCGCCCAGAACCATGTCGCCGCTACAGCCGGAGAAACAATCAAAGTATGCGACCCTTGCCATATCAATCCTGCTGCTTAGCCTCGCCGGCAAGCCCCTCGTTCAGACTGCCGCTCCTGTAGCCGCCCAGGTCCAGGGTGACATAGTTATAACCCAGGGCCTTTATCTCTCTCACCAGGTCACGACGCACCCGGCCATTCAGTAGCAAAGACATGCCTTCTCCGTCCACCTCGATACGGGCGATGCCGTCATGATGGCGTAACCGGTACTCGCGGATGCCCAGTTTGTGCAGATACGATTCTCCCGTCGCTATCTTGCGGAGAATGTCGGGGGTAACCGGAGTGCCGTAAGGAATGCGCGAGGCCAGGCAGGGAGATGCAGGCCTATCCCAGGTCGGCAGTCCCCTGCTGCGCGAAAGAACCCGGATTTCCTCCTTCGTCAGTTCGGCCTCGACGAGAGGACTGCGGACGCTTAACTCGGTCAAAGCCCTTCTGCCGGGGCGGTAATCGGCAAGGTCGTCATAGTTGGACCCATCGGCGATCCATTCCAGATTATCAGCCGCGGCAATGCCCCCTAGCTGTTGGAACAACCCGTGCTTGCAGTAGTAGCAGCGATCGGGCGGGTTGGCCACGAAACGCGGGTCCTGCAGTTCATTGCTTTCAACGGTAATGAAGCGAAAGCCGAGTGCTCGGGCCAGCAACTCCGCCTCCTCGTGCTCATGAGGTGGACACACCGGTGAGCGGGCAAATACAGCCAGAGCCCGCTCTCCCAGCACCTCAGCCGCGACCGAAGCCAGGAAAGTGCTATCGACTCCGCCCGAAAAGGCAATAAGAACCGACCCCATCTCCGCGAGGCTGTCTTTCAGCCGTCCCAGCTTCTCCTCAGCCTTCACTTCGGTCTTTCGATTCACGGTTGATAAGTCCGGCGATATAACCGGCGCCGAAGCCGTTGTCGATGTTGACCACTGCTACTCCGGGAGCACAGCTATTGAGCATGGTGAGCAGCGGCGACAGACCATCAAAACTGGCCCCGTAACCAACGCTGGTGGGCACAGCAATGATGGGGATTGAAACGAGTCCGCCCACCACGCTGGGCAGGGCTCCCTCCATCCCGGCCACCACAATCAGCACCCTTGCCTTACGCAGCCGGGGCAGCTTGTCCAGCAGGCGATGAATACCGGCCACACCCACGTCGTAGATCCTTTCCACCTTGTTGCCCATCAACTCCGCGGTGACCGCCGCCTCCTCACCCACCGGGATGTCAGCGGTGCCCCCCGTGACTACGGCGATGCCCCGACGTTGAGTGCTTTTTCTCCGGTTGAGCAGAATGCTCCTCGCCAGAGAATTGTAAGTTACATCGGGGATTCTTGCCTTCACGGCCTCGAAGACCTCCTGGCTAACCCGGGTTATCAGCAGTCGCCCCGACCGTTCAGCAAGCCGCTCCGCAATGGCCACTACCTGCTCCTCAGTCTTGCCCTGTCCCAGCACAACCTCGGGGAAGCCCAAACGCAGGCTGCGATGGTGATCGGGCTTGCCGCAGGCCAGCTCTTCATAGGGCAGGATACTTAACTCCTCAATAGCCCTGTCAGGGGACAGTTCGCCCGCTTTGACGCGCTCAAGGATTTGCAGCAACCAGTCTCCGGTAGCCGGATTTGCAGCGGGTCGAGATCGTCTTGCTGGGCCTGGAGGCATGAATCGCTCCTGCGCTGGTGGTGGAAGAAACGCATCAATCTTACTTGATTGCAGTGGTTCAGGCAAACTGAGGCGGACCGCTCGCCGAATCACTAAGGCTCAAGCTCAAGGCTGATATCCAGGGCCCTGGGCGAGTGAGTCAGGGCGCCGATGGAGATGAAGTTCACGCCTGTTTCAGCCACGGCCCGCACGTTGTCCAGGGTGATTCCTCCCGATGCTTCGATCAAAGCACGGCCTGCAATCAACCCGACGGCCCGGCGCATATCCTCCAGACTCATATTGTCGAGCATGATGATATCGGCCCCGGCTTCGACGGCTTCCATCGCTGCCTCCACCGTCCCGACCTCAACCTCCACAGCCAGCTGCCGGGGAGAATTCCGTCTTGCCCGGGCCACGATCTCCCTGATGTTCAACCTCTCGCCAGCCAGCGCGGCCAGATGATTATCCTTGATAAGTACGCCGTCGGCCAGATTCATACGGTGGTTCTTGCCACCCCCCACACTTACGGCATACTTCTCCATCGATCTCAAACCCGGGGTGGTCTTTCTGGTATCCATAATGCGCACCGGCAGTCCCTCCACCCTTGCCACATACCGACTGGTTTCGGTGGCGATGCCACTCAAGCGCTGCAGAAAGTTGAGGGCCACCCTCTCCGCCTTGAGAATGCCGGCGATGCTCCCCGTCAGCCTGGCCACCCGGCTGTCGGGCTCGACCCTGGTCCCGTCATCAAGCAGAATCTCCACCTCCAGGCTTGGATCAACCCGCCGGAATACCTGTCTGGCCAGTCCTGCACCGGCCAGGATGCCCTCCTGCTTGGCCACGATGAAGCCGGTGCCCCGCTGCACGCCAGATACCAGAGCGTCGGTAGTAACATCACCCCAGCCCAGGTCTTCGGCCAGGGCCCGGTCGATGATCTCGTCGGCCGGTAGTTCAGTTGCTGACATCTTCTCCAAACACTATGTGGCGCTGCCATCCGGTCGACGCCTGCGGGAAATCCGTGCGGAAGTGGGCGCCGCGGCTCTCTTCGCGCAGCAGCGCAGCCTCGGTCATCAGTCTGCCGCACAATACCAGATTATTGAGCTCATAGGAGAGACGGTCGCTGGACTCAGGCAATGACTGCTCCCAGGTGGCCAGGACATCGGCAGCCTCCTGCAGTCCTTGGCCGGACCGGACGATTCCCACCTGATCCCACATCAGAGACTGGAGGCCGGGCAGCTTGAGCGGCGGGGCAGATCCCAGCGGCTCTCGCTCGGGAAGCGAATAACAGACTGCGCTGGTTGACGGCTGACCCTCGCCTGGCGAGCAGGGTGTCTCGGTCCTCCGTACCACCCTCTTGCCGAACACGATTGACTCGAGAAGAGAGTTCGAGGCCAGTCTGTTCGCCCCGTGTACCTCGGCACAGGCGGTCTCGCCAGCGGCGAACAGCCCGGAGATGTTGGTCTCGCCCCAGCTATTGACCCTGACGCCGCCCATTAGATAGTGGGCGGCCGGAGCTACGGGTATCGGACAAACGGTGATGTCCAGACCGTGCTCCAGACAGAAGCGGTAGATATGCGGAAAGCGGGTGGTGACCAGGCGGGGCGACAGGTGCGTAGCGTCCAGAAAGACCCTGTCGCTGCCGGTCTTCTTCATCTCATAGACGATGCTGCGCGCCACTACGTCCCTGGTGGCAAGCTCCGCCTCAGCGGCATAGTCCGGCATGAAGCGACGGCCATCAGCATTGCGAAGTACGCCACCCTCTCCCCGTACTGCTTCGGAGATGAGGAAGGGGGCTACCCCCGGCAGGCGCAAAACAGTGGGATGAAACTGAAAAAACTCCATGTCGGTTATCTCGGCGCCGGCTCCGTAAGCCAGGGCTATCCCGTCTCCCGTGACCACGTCGGAGTTGGTGGTGTACTTGAATAGTCGTCCCGCGCCACCGGTGGCCAGGATCAGGAATCGACAATGGTACTCCTCCACGGAACCAGTATTGCAGTCGAGGGCTTTGACACCGATCACCCTGCCATCCTCCACCATGATCTCGCCGGCCAGGCAGTTCTCAAGGACCCTGATAGGAGTAGAGCGCGCCTGCCGGCTGAGGGCGAGTTCGATGTGCTCGCCGGTGGCATCTCCGCCCGCATGCATGACACGCGGCACGCTATGAGCTGCCTCTCTGGTCAGTGTAATCTCCCCCTCCAGAGTATCAAAGGGCACGCCGAACCTGATCAGGTCGGCAATACAATCGGCAGCCTCGCTGGTCAGAATGTGCACTGCCTCGGCATCACAGAGGCCACCCCCCGCCGCCACTGTATCCCGGAAATGCAGCTCGGGAGAGTCGTCCTTGCCCATGGCAACAGCAATACCGCCCTGAGCGTATTTGGTGTTGCAGTCATCTATACTGCCCTTGGTCAGGACGAGAACGCTGCCTAGTTTTACAGCAAGCAAGGCCATATAGAGCCCGGCAATGCCGCTGCCGACCACAATATAGTCGCAGGAGTGGGTCTTCATCTCTCCGTCATACCGGCTAGCCAGGGCCTAGTCTTGTTGCAGCCTGCCCGATCAACGCCGCCCGCTGTCCCAGGCCCCTGCTGTCCCGATCTCACGCAACTTGTAGCGCTGCAGCTTCTCCGTGCCGGGAGTCCTGGGAAGCTCGTCGAGAAACTCGATGAACCTCGGCACGGCAAACGCCGGCAGATGTTGATCGCAATGGGCAAGCATCTCCTCCGGTGTGAGATGCTCTCCTTCCTCCAGGACGATAGAGGCCTTCACATGTTCGTCCATCTGGGAGGGGACTCCGCAGATCGCCGCGTCCTTCACCTTGGGATGTGATCTCAACACCTCCTCGGTGTGAACAATGGGCACAAACTCCCCCTTCCTCCTGATGCTCTCCGACCTCCTCTCCGTGAAGACCAGGTTCCCCTGCTTCATGTATCCGAAGTCCCCGGTGTGAAACCAGAGATTATCGAAGGCCTCGATGGTCTTCCCTTCCTGCCTGTAGTACCCCTTGAATATTGTGTCCGGTCTTTCCGGCCTCACGACTATCTCACCTACTTGGCCCTCCGGCAACTCCCTATCGTCATCGTCGAAGATCTTAACCCGGAAATCGTCGCCCGGGGCGCCACAGATATCCTCGCTAACGCTCTCCTGGAACATCCTGATACAGGGAAACCCAACCTCGGTCATCCCGAAGGTGTTGTAGCATTCGTTTATCCTGAACCTCTCCCTGATCCTGCCGACCGAACGAGGAAGTATACCGTTGACCTTTTCCAGCGTGTTGTCTCCATCATCAGGGCGCTCCGGCATATTCAGCAGCATGTCGTAGATCGCGAAGTGGCCGGCAAACACGTTGAACCCCGTCTTCCTGGCCTCATCCCAGAAAGTGCGAGAACTGAACCTTCTGCCCAGCACGAAGCTGGCTTCGGATGCCAGCGCAGACATGAAGCCGGTCACCCTTACCACATGGTACAGGGGCAGCGGACAGAAGAACCGGTCCTCCCGCGACGTTCCCATGGTCCTGGCCCACTTCTCCGCATGATGGATGTAGTAAGTGTGGGGAAGCATGGCCGCCTTCGGCAGCCCTGTCGTGCCGCTCGTAAAGATGAAACTAACAATGTCGCTTCCTTTCATGTCCACTGCCGGAGGGTCCTCTGCCCTGGAGCCTTCCATCAGACTTGAGAAATCCAGGACCGACGCGGAAGTCGCTCCAGCAGAATCTGCAGCATAGACGATCTGCCTGCCCACAGACTCAACAGCGCCCTGCACGTCATGGCAGATCTCCCGGTCGATCACAATCGCATCCAGTTCGCAATGCTCTATGATGTCGCGAAGCAGCTTCCCCTTGAACTGCGGGTTGATAGGAACATCTGTGGCGCCCAGCTTCATAGCCCCCAGCCAGGTGTACAGATGCTCGGGAATATTCGGCAGCATGATCCCGACCTTACTGCCCCTGCCGATACCGAGCCCAGCCAGAGCATTGCCCACCCTGTTCACATTGGCGTCAAACTCACCGTACGTATATTCCTTATCCTCAAACACAAGCAGGACCCGCTCACGATTTCTCGTGACCTTATCCTCCAGCCAGGTTCTCAGATCCATAGATGACCTCCTAACAGATGTGTAGCCGGACCGAATCGATGTACCTCATCGCCAGTCATCCGCCCTGTGATCACTACCCCAGAGCTACCCGGGCAGCCAGAACCGGGTCGCACCTGCACGGGCTGACAACTCTCGATGACTCGCTCTGACAGACAGCCCCCGACCCTGATGATAAGCCGTATCTGGGAGTTTGTCAAAGGAATCGGCGCGCGTCACATCACACCTTCTTCTCCAGATCTATGCGCAGCCACATGCCCTGTTCATAGACTGCCGCCCGCTCAAACCCGAGACTGGAGTACAGTCTTTGGGCGGCGATATTGAACCTGCTTACCCCGATGTCCATCCTGTTAGCTCCATTCTCCTTCAGAATCTCCAGGCCCTTGCTCAACATGATCTTCCCGAAGCCGCGGTTCTGATATCTCTTATCCACCAGAAGTATGTCCACACCGTAGTCTGACTTCCTCCTGTCGATCAACAAGACCATCAAGCCTACAGCACGCTGGCCTTCCATCAGAACATAGGGCCTGCGCGCTCTGGGCCTGGCCAGCGCGTAGCACAGGGAGGACTTGGCATCAAGAACGAAGGACTGCTGGTCTTCTCTGACCGAAAGGTTCATCGCCTCCCAAGAGTTCCGCTGGGAGTACGGCTTCAGCGCGGCGTACCTCGGGTATGCTGTTTCCTCCTCGATCGCCCGACGCATCTCCTTGCGGAAGTAAGACCATTCGTCGTTGATTCTTCTCTGTATCTGCAGTTCATTCACCATATGGATGTAGCCCATCTTGCGGTCCTGGTCGAAGTACAGATTGAACTCATAGCCCAGCAGGCCTCCCTCGCCGCAGGCTATGCCGTTTGCGTTCTCGGCGACAATCCCCCGTCCCTCATCGTCATACCCCAAAGCCGTCCTCCAGGCTCTTCCGGACATCAACTGCCGATCGACCAGTCCTCTCATCAGCTTCACCAGATCGCCAACCGTGGTCTTCAGGGCATGGTCTATCTCCTCAACAACCGGCAGCCGAACCAGCACAGTTTCCTTAATGCATCCGTAAGAAACCGTGCTGGCATCACATCCGGGAACCGTTTCATCCATGCCCAGCGGCTCAAATATGTGCTGGCGCTGATAATCGATCAGGCTCAGTCCACTCATGCGTTCGATGATTTCCTTCACGAAAAGGGCATTCGAGGCGCTCCAGTCATTGATGCGACTGCCGGGCTGGAACAGAAGGGGGGCATCACCAATGATAGAGAGCACCTCAGAAAAGGTGACGGGAGCTTCATACGCGTAGCGCTCGATTCGAAATCTCTCTTCGTCAGAGAGACTCTGATGCTGCTGTGATTGAGATAGCTCAACCATCCTGCCGCTGTAGAAGTAATCGGGGATGCCGGTGCTATTGCCCAGCAACTGCCTGACCGTGATCCTGGCCGCATGCCGGTACTCCGGAACGTATTTGTCCAGCGTGTCTCTGAGCGACACCCGCCTCCTATCAACCAACTGCATCATGCATAGCCCCAGCAACATCGGCGATCTCGCCGAGATGAGGTATGTGGAATCGTCTGACATCCTCAGGTTGTTCTCCCTATCGGCGAACCCGTAGATACTTCTGTGCACAGTGCTGTCATCGGCAATGAGCACAACCGCACCGGAGGTGTCCCACCTTGCAGCGATCTCGTCGATGCGCTGCGATAGTCTGCGGAAATCTATTGTCGTCTCACTCATCTTTATGCCTCAGCCCGGCGACCCGGCGAGCCGGAACAGCCAACCTCAAGCCAGGCAAACCGGTCACCACTCTGTCAGGCTGTTCCCCTCTATGCACTCGCCATCGAAGTCCCGACCCTCGAACCTCATTTCCTGGCGGGAACCCCCTGCCGGGGCGGAACTACCAGCCTGATGAAGAAACCGGACAGAATGCAGAACACCCCCAGATACAGGAATACGGGCAAAAAATTGCCCGATGTGAGGTCCAACACATAACCACCCAGGGCAGGGCCCAGGAGCCCAGACAAGAACCCGAAAGCGGTGAAAACCAACCCGAAGATCGCCCCGAAATACTTGAGTCCGAAACAGTCGGTAACCAGAGGGGCGGACACTGCAAACAGCGTCCCATAAGAGAAGCCGATCACGGCTGCCAAAGCCGCAGCGGGGCCGACGGCATGGACATGAGGAAGAACGAAATAGGCGCAGGCCGCCGCAAAGAAGGTGGAGCTCAGCGTCAGATGCCTGCCGATGAAGTCGGAGACAAACCCGCTCATGACCCGGCTCAGGCCGTTTGCCAGGTTAAAGGCCGTCAGTATCAGGGCAGCAGACTCCATCGTGAACCCTTTGGCCAGGCCAAAGGTAACCGACAGGGTCACCATGGCTATGCCGGCCGCACCCTGCAGCCCCCACGTCAGCCAGAGGAACCAGAAGCTTCTTGTCCTCAGGCTCTCTCCCAGGGTCAGAGCTTGACCCACCCCCGTTGCTTTCTTGAAGGCATTCCGTGCCGCCTGGCTTCCCTGAACCGGGCTGCGCCGGCTGTCACCCTGTGGTCCGGCGCTTGAGCCCACCTCCGCCGGCAGACCGGCAGCATAGCCTGCTCTCTCAGGCGTTTCCACGAACTGCGCGGCGATGATGCCCACGCCCACGATGAGAACGGCCAGCAGTCTATTCATCGGTTCGTAGCCCATTGTTTCAAGGAGCCTGGGGAACACAGGAGCCATAGCCGCACCGCCGATCCCGAAGAACAGATTGACGACGCCCGAAGCAAGCCCCCTTCTGCCCACAAACCAGCGCTGTACGACAGTCAGCCCCGGCATGTAGATGAAGCAAGAACTGGCGCCGGTCAAGAAGGCCCACAGGTATATGAAGTAGATGTTCGGCGCATGTGACGCCACGAATAGGGCCAGGCCGCAGACCACTGCGCTGATGGATACCATCAACCTCGTGCCGGTCTTCTCCTGCCATCTGCCAACCACGAACATGAACGTACCCACGCCCGCAAGCATGAAGAAGAGCACGCTTCCCGTCGCCCCTTCGCCCACCCCGAACATGCTCCGCCATACTGGAGCCATAATGCCGGGGTAGCCGAAGATCATGGCGCCGGGCAGAAATATGGCCACGCAGCTGCCGGCAGCCGCCAGGATGCCCCTTTTCGTTCGGGTCATCTAACGCTGTAAGCTCCTTGCGGGAGCAGGCACAACCACGTGTTCGTCCATGCGATTTCTAGCTCGATCGAGAAGCAGAGGGCACCATCATGGCCACGCCCCGTCTTAGAGATCGATGACGTGATGCTCTTCGCCGTGCTCGGTGGCTACACAGGTGGGCTGGCGCCCACCCAGACTGCCTCTGAAGATGCCGGGGCTTGCAGTTCTCTCAAATACGATAGCTCTAGCTGTCTGCCTAATGGTCGGCGACCAGTGCCAGTAATCCCCGACTCAGAATACTCGGCGGTCGGTTTCCCCGATATCCTGTCTGCCGACTATGCTTGCTCTAGCAACCCTCATCGTTGCTCCTGACTCGATCTTCAGAATCGCAGTATCCTCGGCCAGACTCTCGATCTCGCCATAAATCCCGCCGGCGATAATCACCTTGTCCCCCACTCTCAACTCCTTGGTCATCTCGTCGTGCTGTTGCTGTTGCTTCTGTCTGGGCCTGATCATCAAGAAGTACATGACGGCGAAAATCGCCACCAGGAAGATGATCATCGGCCATATTGACGCACCGTTTTCTGGCATGTGCCCTCCTTTATCTTGTTACTATGTCGCCTTTCCTATCAGTGCCCAGGGACTGGTTCTGGTGACCTGAACGCCGGCCAGCCTGCCCTTCCACTCACCGGCATCCTCGAAGAACACCAGCCTATTGCCCCGGGTGCGGCCGAACCATCTCCCCTTCTTCCTGCCCTCTACCAGCACCTCCACCTCGCTGCCCTGGAGTTGGGCGTTGATCTCGCCGGCCACAACGGTCTGAAGCTCCTCGATCCTGCTGAGCCGTTCCTTCTTCACCTCTTTCGGGACGTCATCGCGGTATTCCCGCCAGGCGATGGTACCGGGCCGCGGAGAATAGGCTGCTACGTGGACAACATCAAACCTCATCTCTTCGACCAGAGCCAGGCTGCGCTCAAACTGCCGCTCTGTCTCGCCCGGAAAGCCAACGATTATATCAGTGCTCAGCGATATTCGGGAAATCCTGTCGCGGATCACGCCTACGAGTTCTCTGTATTGCTCGGCGCTATAACCCCGCCTCATGGCCTTCAGTATATCATCATCTCCGGCCTGAACAGGCAGTTCCAGGTGCTCGCATACCTTGTTCAGAGACGCTATCGTGTCTATCAACTTGAGGCTGACGTCCTTGGGATGATTGGTCAGAAAGCGAATCCTGACGATGCCATGGATGCCGCTTAGCTCGCTCAGCAAGTCCGCCAGGTCGGGATGTCCGGGCAAATCGTGTCCGTAGGAGTCCACGTTCTGGCCCAGCAAGGTTATCTCCTTTGTGCCCAGCCTCGCTAGCTCGCTCACTTCAGAGACTATCTCTTCCAGGGGCCTACTCACCTCCCTGCCTCGCCTGTGCGGGACGATGCAGTAGGAGCAGAAATTGTCACAGCCCTGGATTATGGGCACGAAGGCACACGGCGAGGCGGCACCGACCTCACAGCCTTCGGTTGAGGCCCTTAGCGCGGCCAACCAATAACCCGGCGATGTCTTTTCAACATATGCACCCTGCCCCTCACACCATGCGATCAGATCGTTATAATCGCCGGGCTTGAACAGCAGGTCCACGTGGGGAAATCGTCTCTCCAACTCCTGATTGTCCGAGTTGACCAGACAGCCGGTAACGAGTATCCGTAGCTCTGGGTGCCTGTCCTTCAGGCCTTTCAACAGTCCCAGCGTGCCTATCACCTTATCCTCGGCGCTCTGCCTCACCACACAGGTGTTCAGGACCACCAGGTCGGCCTCGGGAAACGACTTCACCTCCTCATAGCCGGCAGACTCAAGACAGGCGGCTATTCTCCGTGATTCCGCCTTGTTCATCTGACAGCCGATTGTCCAGACGAAGTAACGAAGCATATTGTTATTGCCTTTACCGTTGAACGTCAGAGGACACCCCCCAAACCATGGAGCGCCCATGCAACGTACGGGAATACAAGCTGTATCTAGCCGATGATTATATCATCCAGAGGTCGCTTCGGCACGTGGTGTACGCCTTCGCCATCACGCCAGTACTTGATATCGCCGCCGGGGCCTACGGTTTCCAGTACCACCTTTTCGCCTGGCTTGCCCAGCGCCAGGACCAGAAGCACCTCGTATCTTGTTGGTATCTCCAGGGCCTTCCTCAGTCCTTCCTTATCCACCGAGGCAATCATGCATCCGCCCAGTCCCCTCTCAGCAGCCCCGAGCAGGATACTCTGGGCCGCTATGCCGTGGTCGCACCAGAATGATCCGCTTATCTCTGTGTCTCCGAGCACGATAATGTATGCCGATGGTCTCTCCCCTTCACAGGGGCCCGGCCAACCCGTCAGATACCTGGCCCAGGCCAGGTGCGGGAATATCAACGAGTTCCGCTCCGGCTCGCAGGACAGGATATACTTGAGCGGCTGCATGTTCCCCGCCGACGCCGACAGCCTGGCAAGGTCGACAAGCTCTCTCAACATCTCTGGCTTTATGTCAACTTCTTCGTCAAACCGCCGGTAGCTTCTGTTTCTCAATATCAGATCTCTGATCATCTCGAGTCCTCCCTGGCTGTCATTGCTAACCACAACCTGCCGGCAAGCGGCGATCTCGGCCTGCATTGTGAGCGCCGGCGACTATTCTATCAAGCAGGCATAATGCTCATCTGCTCGCGGCTCCAATAATAGCACTTCGAGATTCGCGTGGCCAACCTGCAGTCAGAGAGACTAGCTTCCTACCGGGCGCGAGTCAGACCGCAGAGCAGCAGCCAACTACCGTCCCTAGCGTTTGGCTCTCCTCTCCCTCGTGATATAATAGTATGATCTGCAAGTAAG
>JACUUR010000041.1 GCA_014859205.1 Dehalococcoidia bacterium
CGGGGTGAGAGGATTTGAACCTCCGACCACCTGAACCCCATTCAGGTGCGCTACCGGGCTGCGCTACACCCCGTCCTGGATATATGTTATCATACTTGGCCCAGCAGGCAAAATACTATCTAAGGCAGGTGGTGATCCTTGGCTAAGAAACAGAAAAAAGCTACGCCCCAGCGAGCACCTACAAAGCGCCAGCTCTCCAAGTGGCAGCGCCAGATGAAGATACGGCGCATAGTGATCATCGCCGCAGCTGTGTTCCTGGCGGGCATCATCAGCTGGGTTGCTCATGGCTACTATACGGACAGGATTCAGCCCTGGCGCGAGGTGGTGCTCGAGGTGAACAATGCCAGGTTCAACATGGGTTACTACGTGAAGATGCTGGATGCCTACACCCAGGACATGGAGCCGATGATGGTGTACTACATGGGCGGCATGGTGGCAGACAATATCATAGAGGCCGAACTGATGAGGCAGGGGGCCGGTGATCTGAACATCGAAGTTACCCGGGCGGAGATAGGCGAGAGGATGGAGGAGTGGAGGCTGCCGGATAACGAGGTGTACCGGGACATAATCCGGGCCGTGCTGCTGCAGGAGAAGCTAAGCGACCACTTTGAGTCCGGTCTACCCGAGACGATGGAGCAGGCGCACATAGAGGTGATGCTTGTGGAGAGCGAGGAGGTGGCCAATCAGGTCTTGGGCGCAGTTGCGGCCAACGGCAACTTCACCGCTCTGGTCGACGAGTTCTCGCGCTATCCGGCGGTTGAGGGCGACCTGGGCTGGCTGCCGCAGGAGCTAATGCCCGAGCCTCTCATCTCAGAGGCCGCCTTTGACGCCGACATTGATCCCGGCCAGATCAGCCTGCCGATCTACGATGAGACCGTGACCAAGAGCATCGGCTACTGGCTGATAGAGGTACTGGACGAGCGCGATGAAGAAGATGAGGAGGAAGAGCCTGAGCGAAGCATACTGGCCAGGGCCATATTGGTGGGCAGCAAAGACGAGGCAGAGCAGGTGAGGGCAGAACTGGTGGTCGGGAACTTCACTGATCTGGCCAAGGAGTACTCCCATCATCAGAGCAAGGAGTTCGGCGGCGCACTGGGCTGGATAGAACCTGGGCAAATGCAGAGCACCGCTTTCGACGCAGTTGCCTTCGCCCTTGCCCCGGGAGAGTTAAGCCAGCCGGTCAGGGATGAGTCGATGTGGACGCCCGGGGGCTACTGGCTGGTCCACGTGGTGGACAGAGGCGAGCAGGAGCTCGACGAGGAAGCCAGGCAACAGCTGGTAGACCTGCGCTTTCAGAACTGGCTTGAGGTGCAGAGAGAGAAGAGCAGGATCGAGGACCGGCTGGATGAGGAGAAGATCTGGCTGGCCGTGGAGGAGGTGCTGCGCCGGAGGTAGCCCGCTGATGCCTGAAGACAGTTGTCCGCAACGATAGAGTACAAGATGGCCAGAATCGTCACCGAAGACATAAGGCATTTCGGCCAGCACTATCCCAAGGTAGCCCTGATAGTTACCGCCAGTGCCGGGGGCAGGGACGGCGCCATGACCGCCGGCTGGCATAGCTCGATCTCCCTCAAGCCGCTGCTATACGGCGTGGCAATCGCGCCCCAGAGGTTCACCTACCGATTGATCAAGGAGAGCCGCGAGTTCGGCATCAACTTCATACCTTTCGAACAGGCCTCACTGGCCGTTGATATAGGCAGTTCATCGGGAGAGGCCGCGGACAAGTTCCAGAGACTGGGCATCAGGAAGGAGAAGCCTCTGAAGACCGGCGTGCCCATCCTGGAGGATGCCTACGCGGCCTACGAGTGCAGGCTGGTGGACGACCGGCCATACGGCGATCACCTGTGGGTGGTGGGGGAGATAGTGGCCGTGCACTACCTGGAGGAAGCGTTCACCACGGCGAAGGTGCTGGACCTGGAGAGGACAAGGCCGCTGCTGTACCTGGGCGGAAACCTCTATCTCAGCTCCGACAAGGACAGCTTGACCGTGGTGAAGGGGACGGCCTAGACCGGCAGTGAAGGCCCGGCAGCCTGCTCATTAGACGGAAGCTCAGATGGTTGATCAGGATAGCGTTAGATCGGCCATAGCCTCGATCATCGAGGCCATCGGCGACGATCCTCTCAGGGAAGGCACCAGGGACACGCCGCGCAGGGTGGCCGAGATGTATGCCGAGCTGTTCGCCGGCATGGACCTCGACCCCGGGGCGGAGCTGACGGTGGACTTCGAGGTCAAGTACGAGGAGATGGTGATCCTCAGGGACATCCCCTTCTACTCGATGTGCGAACACCATCTGCTGCCCTTCTACGGCGTGGCCCACGTGGGCTACATTCCCGGCCACGGCGGCAAGGTGGTGGGTGTAAGCAAGCTGGCCAGGGTGGTGGAGATCTGCGCCCGGCGTCCCCAGCTTCAGGAGAGGATGACCAGGCAGATCGCCGACGCCATCTTCGAGGCCCTGCAGCCGAACGGAGTGGCCGTGGTCATCCAGGCGGAGCACCTGTGCATGGTTATGCGCGGCATCAAGAAGCCGGGAGCGACCGTAGTTACTTCGTCGGTGAGGGGCATCTTCCGCAGCAAGCCGGCCACCCGCGCCGAGTTCCTGTCCCTGGTACAGGGCAAGTAGTCTATTCGTGGCGGAGCGACTCGATGGGGTCGAGCCGGGCGGCCCGAACGGCGGGATACAACCCCGAAACAAGCCCGATGAAGATGGCTATGCCCAGCGCCATGAAGACCACGCCGGCAGACAGCGTGATATTGACGGGGAACCCGGCCCTGGTGGCCAAGATAGAAGCGACCTGAACCACAATCCAGGCTAAGCCAACCCCGGCGGCGCCCCCGCCGAAACTGAGCGTGGCAGCCTCGGTGAGAAACTGGACCAGGATATCCCGCCGCTTGGCACCTACAGCCTTGCGCAGACCGATCTCCCGGATCCGCTCGGTCACCGACACCAGCATGATGTTCATGATCCCGATGCCACCCACGAGCAAGGAGATGGCCGCTATAGCGGCAAGAATCAGCTGAATCAGTCCCAGCATTTGCCCGGCGATGGCAGCTATGGACTCCATGCTGATGATCCTGAAGGCCGCTTCGTCGTCCTCCCTGAGGCGGTGACGGTCCCGCAGAATAGCTGTGATCTCGTCGATAGCGGAATCTATGCCATCCTTGCCTCTGGCCTGAACAGCGATGGTCTGGACTGTGTGCCCCCGGCTGGTGACCTGATCGGGGGCAAACGTGTTGTAGTAGGTCGATAGCGGGACATACGCCGTCAGGTCCTCGCTGCCGAACCCAACCCCCTTGGTGGCCAGTACGCCGATGACCTCAAACTGACGGCCGCCGATTCTTACAGTCTCGCCGGTGGCGTCCATGTCCCCGAACAGTGTCTTGGCAATCTCGCTGCCCAGTACAACCACCCTGGCCCTGGCCCTATCATCGTATTCGGTGACGAAGCCGCCCTGGGCCAGGCTCAGGTTGTTGATCCACTCATATGGCTCCGTTACGCCGGCAACTATGACCAGGAGCTGTTCTCTGCCCGCGATGATCTGCATATTGTAGCGTTGCGCCGCAGGCGCCACCCCTGCCACCGAAGGGGCTTCCCGGGCGATGGCATCGGCGTCCTCCCAGGTCAGTGACTCACCCCCTCCACCACCCATCGCGAGGCCGCCAAGGTCACGGGGCATCACGTATATCAGATTGGACCCCAGCGAAGCGAAGGCCGCTTCCATCTCAGCCTCCTGTGTCTCTCCCAGGGACATTATGGAAACAACCGCCCCCACGCCTATCAGTATGCCCAGCATGGTCAGAACCGACCTGAGCTTGTTGCGCCACACTGCCTGCGCGGCAATGCCCAGACAATCCCTGAGTTTCATCAGGATGCCTCTATCAGACCGTCACGTATCTTGATTGTGCGTTGTGTACAAGCAGCGACGTCTGCATCATGAGTGACCAGAACGATGGTCATTCCCTGCTGATTAAGCTGCTTGAAGAGCGCCACGATCTCCTCTCCAGTCCGGCTGTCAAGATTGCCCGTGGGTTCGTCGGCCAGTATCAGAGAGGGATTATTGACCAATGCCCGAGCGATGGCTACCCTCTGCAACTCGCCTCCGCTGAGTTCGCTCGGCCGGTGAGCAATTCTGTGAGCCAATCCCACCGCCTCGAGAACACGTAAGGCTTTTTGTCGCCGGTTGTTCACGCCGCTGTAGATGAGCGGCAGCTCCACGTTGGCCAGGGCAGATGTTCTGGACAACAGATTGAAGCTCTGGAAGACAAAGCCTATCTTCTTGTTTCTTATCTCAGCCAGTTGATCGTCGTTGAGGTCGCTGACCAGCGTTCCGTCCAGGCGATACCGCCCCGAAGAAGGCCTATCAAGACAGCCGATGATGTTCATGAGAGTGGACTTCCCCGAGCCCGAAGGCCCTATGATAGCCACCATTTCTCCATCATCAATGCGACAGCTCACTCCCCGCAGGGCAGGAATCTCAGTCTGTCCCGCCCGGTATACTTTGGTGACGTCTTCCAGTTCCAGCATCAACTACCTCGATCGCCGAAGAAACCGACGGGTGACGTCCCGCGGGCGGGCAGCACCACCTCTTCACCCTCCTCCAGCCCGGACAGGACCTCAACATCTATCCCGTCGGACAGACCCAAGGTAACCCGCCGCTGCTCAATCTGTTCGTCTACGTATACCTCAACAATCGGCTCTTCCCTGGTGCCGCGAATGGCCCTGTTCGGCACCAGCAGCACATTGTGGCGACGCTCGATGATGACATCGGCGGTGGCACTCATGCCGTCTCTCAGATCTTCATGCGTGCCTTCGAGCGTTATGACCGCATCATAAGACACGACCCCGAACATGACTGTGCCTATCGGGGAGACGAACGCCAGCTTGCCCTTCACTTCCCTGTCCCTCATGGCATCCAGACGGATATCGACCTCCTGCCCCACCTCCACCAGGGTAATGTCCAGTTCGTCGATGAGGCCGCGCATCTCGATCCTGCCGGTGTCAATCACGGAGATGGCAGGCGCGGCCAGCATGGCAGCCGAGAGTGTCTGACCTTCCCGTATAGTGATATCGGCCACCACTCCATCAATGGGGGCCTTTATCACCGCCATCTCGAGGTTAAGCTCCGCCGCTTCCAGGCCGAGTTCGGCCAGTTCCAGGTTAAGCCTGGCCATATCGAGGCTCGCCCTGGCCGAATCCTGGTCGGGCCCCATTAAGCCGACCAGGAGATCTATGACGTCCTCGAGAAACTCGAAGCCGTCGGGCGCCTGCCAGCTCTCTCCCGCCTTATCATATTGTGCCCGGGCCATTCTCAACTGAGTCCGCGCCATCTCCACCTGCAGCTCGGCCATCTCCACGTTCAACTCAAGTGACGGTGCATCGAGCCTGGCCAGTATCTGCCCTTCTTCCACGCTGTCACCTCTAGCCACCAGTACCTCCTTCACCGTGCCTGTGATGCCGAATGACAGATGTGCTTTGTCGGGCATGGCCAGATTGCCGCGGACAGGGGCGGTTATCACCAGGTCGCCCCGGTTAACCACGGCGGTCTGCACGTCCGGCGTTTCAGGCGCGCGGCCAATGAAGACCACGGCCAGAACTATGCCGACGGCGACCAGGCAGAGTGTTATTATCAGCGGCAGGCGTTTTCTCATTTTCGTTTATCTCCCCTCGATGTTTTGACAGACGACTGTTGGCATCCGCAAACCCGCAGTGCCGGGCAGGCAACGAAAAACGGATGTGCCCCCAGCCACCTCTATCAGCTACCTTCCGCCTCTGTAACGCCAGCAGAGGTCTTGCTTTCGTTAATCACCCTGGCGAGCTCATCGAGTCCGCTGCTCACAATGTTAAGCAACTCCTCTGCTGTCTCAACCTTGACCAGGAACAATCCCCAACTATCCAGATGACCGAAGACCAGCATCTTGCTGCCGGCGTCTATGCCCAGTTCTTTGCGGGCTTCCACCGGGATCACCAGTTGTCCCCGGGCCCCCAGTACAGTGGTACCGAAACACTTGCCTATGACGCGCTTGTTGTCGTGTTCCATCGTTGCCTCCTGTAAGCTATGTCGGAATTATAGGATTCTTCATACTAATCAGTCAAATGGGCGGCAAGTGCCGGCCACATGTCGACAGGCGAGGAGCGGTGGGGCTAAAATGCAGTGGGCCTTGATCAGGCCGGGGCCGGCGAACTGCGGGTCAACCCGCTCATTCTCAGGCTGACGCAACATGGAACAACTCATAGAAGGGGCGGGCAACCTGGGCATCAAGCTCAGCGCCCGTCACATAGAGCAATTCAAGCTTTACTACCGGGAACTAATCGACTGGAACAGCAGGGTCAACCTCACCGCCATAACCGACTACTCCGAGGTGCAGGTAAAGCACTTCCTCGATTCCCTGACCGTCACCCAAGTTCTGAGCAGGCAAGACCTGAGAAGCCCTGACTTCAGGATCATGGACGTCGGCACGGGCGCCGGCTTCCCGGGAGTGCCGCTGAAGATACTGTATCCTGAGCCCGAGCTGGTGCTGCTTGAACCTACGGCCAAGAAGACGGCCTTCCTGCAACACATCAGCGACAGGCTGAAACTGCAGAACGTGGAAGTGCTGAACAGCACGGCCGAGGAAGCAGGTCATCTGCCGCCCTATCGCGAGCGATTCAACCTGGTGCTCTCCCGCGCCGTGGCCACGTTGCCCGCCCTTGCAGAGTTGACGCTGCCCTTCTGCTCCATCGGGGGAAGACTTGTGGCCCAGAAGAAGGGCGAGATCGAGGAGGAGCTCGGCAGGGCCGAGAGAGCCATCCTTACACTGGGGGGGCGGCTGAGTCGGGTCAAGAGGATAGACCTGACCGAGTTCAGTGACGTGCGTCATCTGGTGATTATTGATAAGATAGATGCGACACCGGACAAATACCCCCGGCGTCCGGGCATACCGAAGAAACGGCCGCTCTAGCATACGGGAGCAACTGTGACGGTCTTTTCAGGAGGCCGGGAGCGGCAGACGGCCGGGGCGCGACTGCGATCAGGAACGGGGCGTTTCAGGAGCAGCCGGTTCAGGAGGTGAACTAGAGATGTGGAGCAGGAGATCGCGGAGGTTCTACCTGGGCCTCCCTCCCTTCGGTTTCTACTTCCATGGATTCAAGCCTTTTCCCAGCAGAAAGGACTATCTGGCCATGCTCGAGGAGTATAAGAAGGACCTCGAGGAGGAACTCAAGGAAGTAGAGAGGGAGATCGAGGAAACAAAGAAGGAAAACCCGGGCAGGGCTTGATCCGCAAGAATGCCGGAAGACATACAGGGGCTGATCAGGAGTCAGGCCGACTTCATCGTAAGTCAACAGCTCGCTTCTGGGGCTATCCCCTGGTACCGCGGTGGCATCACCGACCCCTGGGACCATGTGGAGTGTGCCATGGCCCTGGACTTAAGCCACCGCCATGGCCAGGCCCGCTCAGCCTACCGGTGGATGCTGAATACCCAGAACCCCGACGGAAGCTGGTATTCGAGCTACCTCGATGATAAGCCTCAAGACCTGACCAAGGACACTAACTTCAGCGCCTACATAGCGACCGGGCTGTGGTTTCACCATCTGACCACCCGCGACCGTGACCTTCTCCGCTGCATGTGGCCGGCGGTGGAGAAGGGCATAGACTTTGCGCTGAGTTTGCAGCAGCCGGGCGGAGAGATCTACTGGGGACTGAGCAAGGACAATGAGGTCTGGCCGGGCGCGATCCTGACCGCCGCAAGCAGCACCTGGTTGAGTATCAAATGCGCCCTGCGGATTGCCAGACACCTGGGACTGGAGAAGCCCGACTGGCATGAGGGATGCCAGAAGCTGGGCAGGGCGATCAAGGAGCATCCTGAGCGATTCGACAGATTGGGCGAGGACAAGAGCGGCCATGCCATGACCTGGTATTACCCCATCCTAGTAGGACTGCTGAAGGGACAGCAGGCGGAGCAGCGAATCACAGAAGGATGGCAGGACTTCATGATCGACGGGTGGGGATGCAAGTGCTTTGCCGATAGACAGTCGGTGTGTGTAGCCGAGACCTTTGAGTTCATCCTGGCCCTGGTCAGAGGAGGTGACAGAGAGAGGGCCAGGACGGTGCTGGACTGGGTATTGCAGTTTCGGGATGAAAACGGCGTGTTCTACCGGGAGGTGTACTGGCCACAACGAGACATAAGGCGGTCTGAGCTGGACCCGGGGAGCCATGAAAGGAATACCTGGACGTCCGCGGCCGCCATACTGGCCCTGGTGGCCCTCTACGGAGGCAGGAAAACATGACCGCAGGGAGGGTGATGAGATGAGCCTTGAGCCTGTCTTCTTCAGACCCTCCGACAGGGTTCCGCCGCTGGACGATGACCCCGACGACTTCATGGGGTATGAGGTCCTGGTTGACTTCCTGGAGCAACGGGCGCTGCAGCAACTGGACGGGGATTTCATCGAGATCGGCGCCTTTATGGGCAGAGGCACCGCCAAGCTGGCCGCGCTGGCACGTCGCTACGATAAGATGGTGTACGTGATCGATCCTTTCGAGCCCGGTCTGGACCAGACCCTGAGCAAGAGCGGCATCAAGGCCAGTGAGGTCTACGAAGCGTTTCTGCGCGGCCGGTCCATGCTGGAGACCTACCAGGAATCGACGCGAGGCTTCGACAACATACTGACCATCAGGGAGGACTCCCGGAAGGTCCGCTTCGGCGGCGAGCAGCGGTTCTGCTTCGGCTTCATCGACGGCTGTCACGACCAGGTCCACGTGGAGAACGATTATTATGTCATCTGGCCGCATCTGGTTCCGGGGGGCATCCTCGGTTTGCACGATTATAGATTCGATGAGTGGCCGGAGGTAACCACAGCTGTGGATAAGATAGTAGACCGGCATAGCGATGAGATATGCGAAGCCTACGAGATAGAGGCGAAGTACAGCATCCGGTCTCTACTGCTGGTCAAGAAGTAGCACCCTGCCGGGTCCTTCCGGGGCGCAGCTTATTCGTGAAACCGGCCCATGGCATTTGTGATTTAGCTCCCATAACGCTATAATGAAACCCGATGGAAAAGGGCACTTGGAAGGTTAAGACCGGACTGGCCCAGATGCTTAAGGGCGGGGTGATAATGGACGTGGTCACCCCTGAACAGGCCAAGATTGCCGAGGACGCCGGCGCCTGCGCCGTGATGGCACTGGAGCGGGTCCCGGCTGACATCCGCGCGGACGGTGGAGTGGCCCGTATGGCCGACCCGGCTATCATCACGGCCATAATGGAGACGGTTAGCATCCCGGTCATGGCCAAGTGCCGCATCGGCCATTTCGTTGAGGCACAGGTGTTACAGTCGCTGGGGGTGGACTTCCTCGATGAGTCTGAGGTGCTAACCCCGGCCGACGAGAGCCATCACATCTGGAAGCATGACTTCAGGGTGCCGTTTGTGTGCGGCTGCCGTGACCTGGGCGAGGCGTTGCGTCGCATTGCGGAAGGGGCGGCGATGATGCGCACCAAGGGAGAGGCCGGAACGGGCAACATCGTCGAAGCCGTCAGGCATATGCGGGCGGTACAGGACGGGATCCGCAGGGTGCAGGGCCTGCCCCAGGAGGAGCTGATGTGGGAGGCTAAGACGCTCGGCGCTCCGCTGGAGCTGGTGATAGAGGTGCACAATACAGGGAGGCTGCCGGTGGTGAACTTCGCGGCCGGCGGCATAGCTACACCTGCCGATGCCGCTCTGATGATGCAATTGGGAGCCGAGGGAGTGTTCGTAGGCTCGGGGATCTTCAAGTCCGGCGAGCCCGTAACTCGAGCGCAGGCTATCGTTAAAGCCACCAGCCATTACCAGGACCCAGCTATCGTGGCTGAAGTGTCCCGGGGCCTGGGAAGCGCTATGGCAGGCCTGGACATCAAGACCATACCCCAACAGGAATTGCTGTCCAGCAGAGGATGGTAGGTGAGAATAGGCGTCATAGCTCTCCAGGGTGGTTTTGCCGAACACATAGCAGCGTTTTCCCGTCTTGATATTGATGCCCTGCCCGTACGCCTGCCTTCACAGCTTGATGGACTGGACGGGATCGTTATCCCCGGCGGAGAGAGCACGGCTGTCAACAGGCTGATGCGGGAATACGGCCTGGTCGGGCCGATAAGGGAACTGGCCGGGCAGGGCCTGCCTGTGTGGGGAACCTGCGCCGGCATGGTACTGCTGGCCGGGAAGGCGAGTACACCGGCCAACGGCAGCTTAGGGCTCATGGATATCGAGGTTGAGCGAAACGCCTTAGGGAGGCAGGTAGACAGCTTCGAATCCGACCTCTCGATTCCGACGTTGGGCGATCGCCCGTTCCCGGGTGTTTTCATACGGGCTCCCTTGATCAAGACGCTGGGAGACGGTGTAGAGGCATTATGCCGATTGCCGAACGGGGCAGTGGTGGCAGCCAGCGAAGCCAATCGCCTCGCCTGCTCGTTCCATCCCGAACTGACCGATGATTTGAGATTCCACGAGTATTTTCTTACTCTTAGCCGAGGAGATGCATTTACGAAGAGTAGTTACTGACGATCTGGATGCGCTGCTTGACATCTTCCCGCTCAATATCCGTGAGCCGCTCTACCAGCAGCCCGATCATGGCGAACTGCTGGAAGTAGTGTTGGACCTGGGCCGTCTTCCCGAGGCCCGCTTTCCCCATAGAGAGATGGTGCTGGCCTCGCGGGAGGTGAGGCAGTCCGACATCGACTACGTGGTGGCGCGCATCGGCGAGTTCACCGGAGATAATCGAGCCGGCATCAACCACACCCTTCATCGTATCTCGGCCATCCGGAACAGAAACGGCCAGATAATCGGCCTGACCTGCCGGGTGGGCAGGGCGGTGTTCGGCACGGTGAGTATGATCCAGGACCTCATCGAATCGGACAAGAACGTTCTGCTGCTGGGACGGCCGGGGGTGGGCAAGACTACCATGCTGCGAGAGGTGGCCAGGGTGCTGGCCGACGACTTCAAGAGACGCGTGATAGTTATCGACACCTCCAACGAGATCGCCGGGGACGGCGATATTCCTCATCCTGCCATCGGACATGCCCGGCGCATGCAGGTGGCCACTCCGGCCGAACAGCACGCGGTGATGATCGAAGCCGTGGAAAACCACATGCCCGAGGTCATCATCATCGATGAGATAGGCACCGAGCTTGAAGCTCAGGCAGCGCGGACCATCGCGGAGCGCGGAGTGCAACTGGTGGGCACGGCGCATGGGAACAACCTGGAGAACCTGATAATGAATCCCACCCTGTCCGACCTCATCGGAGGGATTCAGACCGTTACGCTGGGAGACGAAGAGGCCAAGCGCCGGCGCACTCAGAAATCTGTCCTGGAGCGCAAGGCCCCGCCCACCTTCGATGTGGTTGTAGAGATAATGGACTACTACAAGGTGACGGTGCATCGGGACGTAACGGAGGCCGTTGACGGCCTTCTGCATGAGCAACCCGCCAGGGCAGAAGTGCGCTGGATGGATGCAGATGGCGAGGTGAAGAAGGAGGCGATAACATCGCCCCTGACCCGGGAGGTCACGGAGGAGAGACAGCACAAGAAGCCGCTGCGATTCTTCCTGTTCGGCGCCAACCGGGCCCGCCTGGAGCAAATCGCCAAGGAACGGCAGCGAGAGCTCAAGATTACTGCCGATCTCAAGCAAGCCGACCTCCTTCTCACCACCCGCAGCTATTACCGTCGCAAGCCACAGAAGATAAGGGATGCCGAAGCACTGGGCACGCCGATCTATGTTCTCAAGAGCAACAATGTCGCTCAGATGAGGCAATGCCTGGACGCCCTCTATCCCCGTGACACTCAGTCCACCTATGTGCATAATCTGCAGCGCCTCCTGGCGGGAGGTCGCGGTCTCAACTCCGGCGACCGGGGCGTCGAACCCGGCGAAAAGAGGAGGTCGAGGTGATCCATGGCGCTGTTCATCACCTTTGAGGGCGGCGAAGGCTCCGGCAAAAGCACACAGGCCAGGCTCCTGCTCCAGAGGCTCGAAGGAGAGCATATCCCTGCGGTACTAACCCATGAGCCCGGGGGCACAGCTCTGGGCACCGAGCTGAGAAGAGCACTTAAGGCCAAACAAGGAGCGCGTATCTCGCCGCGGGCCGAACTGCTGCTGTTTGCCGCTTCCCGCGCCCAGTTGATAGACGATCTGATTCGCCCGGCTTTGCAGGAAGGCAAGGTGGTCATCTGCGACCGCTTCACCCACTCGACCGTCGGATATCAGGGATACGGACGGGGGCTCGATCTGGCCCTTGTACAGACGGCCAACAGCATAGCGACGGAGAACCTCAGGCCGGACCTCACCATCTTGCTGGATATTACGCCTGAAAGAGGCCTGACACGAAGGCCAAGCCTGGAAGACCGCTTTGAGCTGGAGGACTTATCGTTCCACCACAGGGTCAGGGAGGGCTACCTCAAGATGGCAGAAGCAGAACCAGACCGCTGGCTGGTGATAGATGCGTCGTTGCCCAAAGACAAGGTCAGCGAGATCATCTGGACCAGGGTGAGCCGGTTATTAGCGTCCTCCGCGTCATTGCGAGGAGTATAAGCGACGAAGCAATCTCGCTGCGCCTTATCTCCTACGATATACTCATAACGCATCTGTGGCCCAAGAAATGGTTGCCGTGGCACTGAGCGGAGGCCTGGATTCCTCCGTGGCGGCGTTGCTGCTCAAAGAAGCGGGCCATGAAGTGATAGGCATACATATGCGCCTGCAGGACTCTCCGGCCTTCGACGACCAGACGCGCCGGGCAGAAGGCATCTGCCGCATTCTGGATATTCCCTACCACCAGGTCGATCTGCAGCAGGAGTTTGAACACCATGTGGTCGACTACTTCTGCCGGGAGTACCGACAGGGACGGACTCCCAACCCGTGCGTTGCCTGCAACCAGTACATAAAGTTCGGCTGCCTCCTCGACCAAGCGCTCTCGCTGGGGGCCGACTACCTGGCTACCGGCCACTATGCCAGGGTAGAGCACTGCCCGGACGGGCACCGCCTGCTCAAGGCCCCCGACGCCCGCAAAGATCAGACCTATTTCCTGTATACCCTGACGCAGCAACAACTCGCGCATGTCCTGTTCCCTCTGGACACGCATACGCGGGAAGAGGTGAAGCTGATGGCAGAGCGGGCAGGACTGCCCACAGGAACACGGTCGAGCCAGGATATTTGCTTCATCTCAGAAGGGAACTACGGCAGCTTCCTCAGCCGGAGATTCCCGGCCCGGCCCGGCGATGTCGTCGATACCCGGGGCAGGAAGCTGGGACAGCATCGGGGAGTGGCCTTTTATACCATCGGACAGCGGCACGGCTTGGGCCTGGCCTCGGGCCGGCCGCTTTATGTCATAATGATAGAGCCGGAAAGCAACAGAATCGTGCTCGGTTCTGAGGAAGAGCTTTATAGCCAGCAGCTCAGAGCGCGACAGGTGAACTGGATATCAGGAGGGATTCCGCAGGAGTCGGTCAGGGTCACGGCCAGCATACGCTATAGGTCGAAGGAAATAGGGGCCAGCCTCGCTTTCGAGAACGACTCTGTGGATGTGCGTTTCACTGAGCCACAGAAGGCAATAGCGCCGGGACAGGTCATCGTGTTCTACAACGGTGATGAAGTACTGGGGGGAGGGACCATATCTCAAACGCAAAGATGAACGAGAAAAACGCAAGAATGCAGGGCAAGCGTGTAGTATTCACCTTTTGGTCTGCCGTATCGATTCTGGCCTTCTGACTTCGAAATAGACATGTTGCAGTGTCCGAACCTTGAACAGGAAAATGAGCTCTATGGCGATGGCCATGAACTCGTCGCCGGCATCGATGAAGCCGGACGGGGGGCGCTGGCCGGTCCGGTGGTGGCCGGCGCCGTCATCCTGCCCCACCCGGCCGATCTGCCCTGGCTTGCGCTGGTCCGCGACAGCAAGGCGCTGAACGCAAGGCAACGCGAAGCGCTGTTTGACCTGATCAGTAGTGAGGCCCTGGCCGTAGGCATCGGCATCGTGGCCTCTGAGGTGATCGACTCCATGAACATACTCAGGGCCACCAAGCTGGCCATGATGCAGGCCGTGGAGAAGCTGCCCCGACAGCCGACCTTCCTGCTCATCGATAGGGTCACCCTGCCTCAGTGTGCGATTGCCCAGAAAGGCATCACCAGGGGCGATAGTTCCTGTCTATCCATTGCCTGCGCCTCTATCATAGCCAAGGTGGCCAGAGACCATCTGATGGAGGACTTCGACCGGGTCCATCCTGGCTACGGATTTGCCAGGCATAAAGGCTATGGAACGAGAAGCCACCTGTCATGCATGCGGAAGCTGGGCCCTTCGCCGATCCACCGTGTCTACTTCGCACCCGTCAGAGACCTGATCGCCGGCCGAGGCTCCGGCACCCTGGCTTCCGGCCATTGTGAACCGTTCGCTTTCTGTCATCCCGAGGGAGTCTCGGTGAAATCGGGGCGCCCGAAGAATCTCAGTCGGAGCAAACGTCACAGAGGACGACGTGATGGATCGTCAGGAAGTCGGTAAGCTCGGCGAGCAAGCAGCCCGGAAATTCCTCAAGAAGCGGGGCTACCGGATTCGGGAGGTTGGTTTCCGTTGCCCCCGTGGCGAGATCGATATCGTCGCTCAACATAAGGACCATCTGGTCTTCGTCGAGGTGCGCACCAGAACCAGCCTCGAATTCGGCCCTCCAGAGGAGTCACTGACACAGGCCAAGAAGAAACACCTCATCGCCTCGGCCCTGACCTATGCCGGCATGCACGAGGACCTCCCCTCGCTGTGGCGGATAGACGTGGTAGCCGTGGAACTCGATGACAGAGGTCGCGCTACGCGCATCGAGTTGATCGAAAACGCCGTCGAGCAGGACTCGCCTCGAACGTGGTAGCCATCTTGCCGGCAGCTTTGCCGGCAGGGGACTGACCATTCCCATGACTGAGTTCGGCAACTGTAGTAGAATACACCAGGCTGTGTTCAGACCTTGGCCATACCACTGTGTGCCGGCATGTCAAATCTATGACTACCGCCAATCTGAAATACCTGTTTGAGCCCCGCTCCATAGCCATAATCGGGGCTTCACAGGACGCACTCAAGTCGGGAGGGATGTTCATCTCCAGCCTGCTCATGGACGGCTACCAGGGGATTATCTACCCCGTTAACCCCAGAGAGGCGGAGATCATGGGACTGACCGCATATGCGAGTGTCCTGGACACCCCCGGTGACGTAGACCTGGCAGTGATGGCAATCCCCGCCCGCCACGTGCCGCGGGCGATGGCAGACTGTGCCCGCAAGGGAGTCAGGTTCGCCGTTGTCCACAGCGTCGGCTTCAGCGAACTGGGGGCTGAAGGCAGGGCACTGGAGCGGGAGATGCTGGAGGCGGCCCGCGGAGGGGGCGTGAGGGTGGTTGGTCCCAACTGCATGGGAATAGTGTCGCCGCCAGCCCGCATCAACACCATCGCGCCTTACGTCCGGATGTCCCTGAAGCCGGGCGGAGTGGCCTTCGCGGGGCAGAGTGGTTGGGTCTGCGAGACCATGTTACGCCTGGGCACTGAGCGGGGCCTGCGCTT
>JACUUR010000122.1 GCA_014859205.1 Dehalococcoidia bacterium
ATGAAGGCGATGGTGCTCAGGCGAATATCCTCAGTCGAAGACAAACCCCTGGAGTTGGCAGATCTGCCGGAGCCTGAGCCCGGGCAGGGTGAGGTGCAGGTCAGGGTTTCTGCCTGTGGTGTCTGCCACACGGAGATCGACGAGATCGAAGGCAGGCTTGCTCCTTCTCGATTTCCCATGGTCCTGGGTCATGAGATCGTGGGCAGAGTGACAGAACTGGGGCCGGGCGCAGGCAAGTTCAAGACTGGTGACAGGTTAGGCATCGCCTGGATCAACCGGGCTTGTGGCCGTTGTCCCTTTTGTGTAAGGGGGGACGAGAATCTCTGTGACCGGGCAAAATGGACAGGGAAGGACGCCTATGGCGGCTATGCCCAGTACACTGTGGTATCAGAGGACTTCGCCTATCCAATACCCGAAGGGTTTACCGATATTGGAGCGGCTCCGCTTCTGTGCGCAGGGGTGATCGGCTACCGGGCCTTAAGGCTCTCGGGCATGCAGGACGGCAGGGTGTTGGGGCTGTATGGTTTCGGGGCCTCCGCACACGTTGTCCTACAGGTGGCCAGGCATCTGTATCCGCGCTGTCGCGTGTTTGTGTTCAGTCGATCCCATCAAAAGGAGCACCATGATCTAGCCCGGCAGCTGGGAGCAGACTGGATCGGAGCGCCGACCGATACGGCTCCAGAGAGGCTGGACTGTGCCATTGACTTCACTCCCGCGGGAGAACCCGTGCGCGAAGCGCTAAGGAATCTGCAGAAAGGGGGTCGGGTGGTGGTGAATGCCATTCGTAAGGTTAACCCCATTCCCGAGTTGGACTACGCAGAGCATCTGTGGCATGAGAAGGAACTGAAGAGCGTGGCTAACGTGACCAGGAGAGACGCCGAGGAGTTCCTGCCCTTGGCTGCTCAGATACCCATCGTGCCCGAGACGCAGGAATTCCCGCTGGAACAAGCAAACGAAGCCCTGGTCTTGCTCAAGGAGGGAGCGATCCGCGGGGCGGCCGTGTTGAGAATCCCCGAATAGGCGGGAGTGAATGCGTCGGACGACGCGAATCCCAACTGTGGGTGTGGAGTTTCTGCTGCGCCGGCTGCCTGCAGCACGGGTTTTGCTTCGTCGCTGTCATGTTCTTGGAGACAAGACACTATGTGACCCCGACTGATCGGGGCCGCAGACCCCGCGGCGCTATCGCCGGGCGCGCTCTCTCAGCCCGGGTCAAGCTGCTATGCTAAGGTCCGCCAAGCACTGTTATGTACAGAGGAGGACTCTCGGCATGGTTGTTGTCCGGGTTTGCGTCCTGGCCATATACCAGGCCAATGGTTGAGTAGGAGACCAGTGCGAAACCGAAGGGCCCGGGCCCGTCGAACCCAAGCTCATACAGAACGTAGGGCCCGTTCACCGGCTGAGGGTCCTCTCCTATGCGGAGCCAGTTGATCTTATTCGTATACTGGGTGCCTTGCGCCAGTTCCCAGACGGTGTCCAGATCCAGTAGCCCGGGGGTGCATAGAACGAGATCGTGGTAAGTATCCGGGAAGACAGGTGTCCCATCCACGCCCAGCACGAGGGACGATCGCTCTGCAGCAGGCTCCATAACAACAGCGCCGGGCTGATTGAGAACAAGGATCTGGACCGAGCCAGTGCCTTTCTCGTAATGGATCGAGAGCTCAGACTGGTCCGCTGCCATCGCCATCTGTCCCTCACATCCAGCCACATGCTGCTTGAAGAGCGCACCGATGATATCGCCCCAGGCCACAGTATAGGCGGTCTTGGGAGCGTTGGGCTCAACGCGCTCTCCATTTATGGTCCAGTATGCAAACTCGACTCGGGCATCCTGTGCCAGCTCGAAGTCCAAAGTAAACGTGACTGTGCCGCCGCCGGCCAATGCCTGTGTGGGTGAGGGAGTGATGTCAGCCAGGTATGCCCTGCCGGGACCGCCGGAGACGTACTCGCAGGTCCAGGTACCCGGGCGCACTGTGAAAGCTTCGCCGACGGACGTGCCAGCGACGGGCTCGTCCGTTCGACTTAAAGTGTAACTCACCGCTCCCTGCCAGGGCTCTCCGCAGAGGGTAGCCTGAACCTCGACTGTGGTCTCCAGCGCCTCTGCTGCGAAGTTCATGGTAAATGTTATGGTGCCACCCTCGGATACGGTCTGACTCGGTGAGGGCGTGATATCCACAAGGGATGCGCCGTCGGGGCCGCCGGAGACGTAGGCACAAGTCCAGGTACCGGGGGCAACGGTCAGGGTTCTGGCCACCGAGGTGCCCTGTATGGTCTCATCTGTTCCGGTCAGGGTGTACTGCACCGCTCCCGTCCAGGGAGCGCCGTCCAGTGTGGCCTCGATCCTGATACTGCCCTGTTCCCCGGCACAGCTCAGCCAGAGAACCGCGGTTAAGACAACCGCAACGACGACAACCAGTCCGATAACGAGAGTCCTCTTTTTCACGGATCCCTCCTTAGGGGCACGTCAGTTCTTTCGCTATGAGGGAGTGCCCCATAACTCCACTATATCACAATATCCTGCGATGTCAATGGGCT
>JACUUR010000042.1 GCA_014859205.1 Dehalococcoidia bacterium
TACTCACCCTGTAGCTCTTGCTCGCGGCCGGGGTCTGACCTCGCCTGTCTTTCCACCTCCTCCGGATGACAACACGGGCCATCACCGCACCGGGTGGTGTGATGTCTGATGGGGCATCAGGGAGTGAGGCTTTTCCTGCCCGTGTGCCTCCATGAGCCTATCATCAGTCATGATCTCGCGTGCATCGCCATCGGCGACAACACACCCGTCGTCCATCAACACCACTCGATGGCATGTCTCCAGGATCAACTCCAGGTCATGAGAGGCGATCAGGATGGTCTGCTCCGATGCCTGCAGGAGACGGATGAGCCGACGCCTGGAACGGATATCCAGGTTGGCGCTGGGTTCATCATACAGCAGCAATCGAGGCCGCATCGCCAGCACTCCAGCGATAGAGATCATGCGTTTCTCGCCTCCCGACAGATGATGGGGTGGTCTCGTTGCCAGTTCGGTTGCTCCTACCACTGACAGCGCTTCCATCACCCTGGTCTCAATCTCCTCTCTTGACAGCTTCATGTTCTGCGGGCCGAAGGCAACGTCATCGTGTACCGATGGGCAGAAGAGCTGGTCGTCCGGGTTCTGGAACAGCAGGCCGACGTCAGAACGGAAGTCCCCGTCTGTCACGGGTCTGCCCAGAACGATGAGCTTTCCGGCTGACGGCTTCAGGATGCCACAGATGTTCAGGAACAGAGTGGTCTTGCCGGACCCATTCGGCCCGATGAGGCCGACCCTTTCCCCCGGCATGACGCTCATACTCAGGCCTTTGAGGACGTCCTGCCTGTCCGGGTAGGAGAAACGCAGGTCGGACACAATCAGCGCAGGCCGGCTCAGCCCCTGCCCTTCGATTGCTGCGCCCGGTACTTCTGTAATCATATTCGATCGTCGCTATGTCGCACCTGAGGCGTGCCCAGAGATGATCTGTCCGGCCGCCAAGCTGGCTGCAGTCAGGAGGAGGACAACAAGGATCGCCACATCTGACGCACGGGCATGGAAATAGCCCCGGTAGTCCGGTGCGTGACCGTAGCCGCGCACTATCATCGCCTTGTACACCCACTCCGCACGCTCGTAGCTGCGCACCAATATGCTGCCGGCCAGCCAGGCCAGGATACGAATGTTGCGCAGTCCCACACTCCTGCCGCCGAATCCCCTCAGCTTCATCGCCGTCTGCATCTTCTGCAGGTCGTTGCCTATCTCGTGCAGATAGCGGAAGGACAGAAGCACCATATCGGCCAGGAGGCCAGGTAGCCTCAGGGCCCTCATCGCCCTGATAGTGGTGAGGAACGGCGCCGTGCCGAAGAGAACCGAGCCAACCGTCAAGATGGCCAGAAAACGCGTGGCTATCAGGAGCGATGCAATGAGACCCTCCTGTCGCACGGCGAGCGGGCCGAGGCTAGCGACAACCGTCTGCCCTGATACGAAAGGCATTATCAGCACCAGCGCCAGGAGAAAGAGCGACGGGTAACGCAATCGCCTGACCAGGTAAGAAGCAGGGAGCCTCGAGACCAGATATATGCCGACGGTAACTGTGACCACGGCCAGCAGCAGGCGCAAGTCCCTGACGAAGGAGAAGGCAAAGATAAGCGTCAGAAAGCCAACCAGCTTGTACCTGGGATCCCAGCGGTGAAACGGGGAGCTAAGGCTTGAGTATTCGTCTATTGCGCCGACCTTCATACTCCGTCCAGAATTGTTGGCCTCACCCGCCGGATAAAGAGAACAAGCATCGTCGTGATCACACCTTCGATGCCCATCAAAGGCAGGTGGGCTATGGCCAGTGCGTAGATCGCAGTCATCTCAGTAGGGGCATCCAGTTGCGAGGGCAAGTTTGTTAGCAGCACGGCGATGAAGATGGCCACCGATATGCCTACTGCAAGGGAGCCAGATAGGAACCCCAGGACAGCCACCTTTGTGCGGTTCCACCTGTCGCCCAGGTTACGGAGACGGAATATGTAGTGGGCTGCCAATGCAGGAAGTCCCATTATGACGGCGTTTGCTCCCAGCGTGGTTAGACCGCCATGCTGAAACATCACCGCCTGGAAGAACAGGCCTATGACTATGGCCGGGAAGGCGAAGTAACCCAGTACCGCACCAAGCAACCCATTTAAGACCAGATGAACGCTGGCCGGAGGCACGGGGATGTGAATCCAGGAAGCCACGAAGAACGCTGCCGTAAGCAGAGCCGCCTTCGGGACATCCTCGCGGGGGTTCTCTTTCTGGTTGATCTTGCGGAGCGAATACCAGGTAGCGGCAGCAGCAACAGCGTATCCGCCGGCCGATACGGGAACGGGCAGAATACCATCGGGTATGTGCATCAGCGTCGTCTCCGTGAGAAGTAGAGTGCCGTGCCGACGCTCCCCCAGACAACACAGACTGCCATCAACACAATCTGGAGCGGAGCGTAGCCGCTGGCTCGGCCGCTCGTATCTGAACTCCCGCCAACGGAGATATAGACGATGTCGCCGTGCCCAGCCTGGCGCACCCTTACCGTCCACGTGCCCGGTCTGGAGACATCGGGAGCGAAGCTGAAGCGCCCCTCGTCATCACATACTCCGGTCAGCCAGGGGGTAGATGGGTCGTCAGGCGCGTAGACCGAGACCTGCGCCCCGGCCATGGGCTCACCGCTGTCATAGGCGGCAGTTATCTCCACAACCACATCGACCGTGTGATGTATCCTGACCCCATGGGCGTGAATAGGCATCGACAGCATCAGATGGAGAGCTAGCAGAGTCGCAAGACCGATGATGAACTTAGCCTTAGTGTGCATCGCTGCGACCCACTCCCGGGCGAAAAACCCCCGTTACGCCGTCCCTATGTCCTGGTAGACCGACCGAAGCGGTGCCGATCGCAGAACCAATCGCGTTGTCCTTCACCGACCATTCTCCGATGTGATGCTAGTCGATCACCCGGTTCCTATCCTAGCGGTATGACGCGGCAGTGTCCCTCGCCGACATGCCCCAGGTGTACCTCGACCAGGTCGATTATCGTTGGATCGGCAAGCAGCGCCTCGAAGTCGAAGGCATCCAGGTTGATCTCATCATCCGCCGGCTTGAGTCCGTCGCCGAAGATATGGTCAAGATGAAAGGTCATCTCAAGGTCCGCAGTGCCGCGCGGCTCCAACATGCCTTTGCGCTCATCACCCACGTACTCACCACCTCGGAACTCCACCTCCTGATCAACTCCTATAGTGAACTCAACTATCTCGCCGTCCTTTTCAGCGATCCCGATCATAAGCAAACAATAGCCGATGGCCGGACCTGATGCTGCCTTGACCATCCTCCAGGACAACGCATTGTAATGTCCGGCAGGCTGGTTCGAGACCTGGCCCACGAGTTTCCTTGGGTCAGCGGCGCTGCCAACCTTGGCCAGGTCCACAGTATATGTCCCCTCTAGGCTAACTCTGACCTGATGATCAACGGTGACCTGCGTATACGGATCGTAAGGCGGATCGGTCTGATACGCGGTGATGTCCGACAATGTTACGTAGATGTGGTCGAAGCTGATGCTCCAGCCATCCTTGGAGACGAGCCCCTCGCGGGCACGTTCTTCTCCCTCGGCATAGAACTGGAGCGTGCCGGTTCGCTCCTCGTCGCTGGGACAGCCGACAAGCATGATACCTGCCACAAGCATCAGGACAAGGGTTAGTATTGAAAACGGTGTCTTCATGGATCCTCCTTTCGCAAGGGGTTGCCATGTGCTAATATCGCGGCGTCCGCTCTGTGCTGTTCTGTCAGCGCCTTTCCTGCGTCGGATCATATCCCTCCTTACGGCTGGCGCACTCAGCGCAAAGCCCGCTAATAACCAGATGCCTGAGAGTTGCACTAAATCCGTGTCTTTCGGCCAATGATCTTTCTACTGACTCAAAGAGGCTCTCTTCACACTCTACAACCCTGGCGCATTCGCTACACACCAGGTGGTGGTGATGCCCTTCGTCGGCATGGTGGTAGATAATGCGCCCGCTCAGTTCACTCTGATACACACAGCCCGTCCGCTCCAGGAGCTCCAGGGTACGGTACACGGTTGACCTGTGTACTTCAGGCATCCTGGCCTGAACGCAGGAGATGATGTCCTCGGCGGTGAGATGGGCATCGGCATCGTGAATGGCATCCAGAATCAATCGCCGCTGGGGAGTCAGCCTTATGCCCTTTCTCTTCAGAGTGTTAGTGCAACTCATCGCAATTGCATCCAGTCGCAATTATATGGCAAGAGGAGGCCACTGTCAAGTTCGAGGCCGGACCAGGAACTGCGAGCTCGTACTGCTGTCGGCACGAGCATATATCGGACGATGCTCTCTACTGCAGGTTGACGGACAGTCGCTGTATCATGTAGACACACGCGATTATGCTATCATAGTGACTGCCCTTAAGAAGGATGTAATGGCCTTTCAACCTCAGCTTAAGATTCTCATCAATCGTGATGAGATAACCAGGGCTGTAGACAGGCTGGCCTGTGAAATCAACAGCGACTACCGGGATAGACACCCCCTGGTGATCGGAGTTCTCAGGGGTTGCTTCGTCTTCCTGGCCGACCTCATCCGTCGCCTGGACCTGCCTCTGGATATCGATTTTATCAGGCTTTGCAGCTACGGCGCGGCCAGGGAGAGTTCGGGCAAGGTGGTGGTAGTGCAAGGACTCAAAACCCCCATAAGAGGCAGAGATGTTCTGGTGGTCGAAGACATAGTAGATACTGGCATCACCATCTCCTTCCTGCTTGACTACCTGAAGAAGAGGAGGCCGGCTTCGCTGCGGCTCTGTGCCCTCACGGATAAGCCTTCTCGTCGCAGGGTTCCGGTACCTATAGATTATCTCGGCTTCACCGTGCCCGACGAGTTCATCGTGGGATACGGACTGGACTGTGACCAGAGGTTCCGCAACTTGCCCGATATCTACATTCTTGAGCAGTAGAACATGGATCTGAAAGCGCTCATCTCCGTGGCCAGAGGCGACATGCCGGCCGACCTGCTCCTGAAGAATGCCCGCATCGTGAATACGTTTGTGGGAGAGATGGAGCAGGTCGACGTGGCTATCTATGACGGCAGGATCGCGGGGGTGGGCGACTATGGTAAGGCCAACGAGATCGTGGATCTCCAGGGCCGGTTCCTGGCTCCCGGGTTCATCAATGGACACACGCATATTGAAAGCTCGATGCTGCATCCGGCCAGGTATGCTCAAGCAGTGGTCCCCAGGGGTACTCTGGCAGTGGTCACCGACCTGCACGAAATCGCCAACGTCTGTGGGCTCGAGGGTATGAGGTTCGTCATGGACTGGGCAGACAAACTACCGCTGGACATGCTCTTCATGGCGCCCTCCTGTGTGCCGGCAACTCATCTCGAAACAGCGGGCGCTCGGATCAGTCCCGAGGAAGTACAGGAGATACTGGCGCAACCCGGTGTGATCGGCCTTGGAGAGATGATGAACTTCGCCGGCGTGGTTGGCGGTGCTGATGAGGTGCTAGAGAAGATCAGTGCCGCCAGGGGCAGGGTTACCGACGGACATGCTCCCGGACTCAGTGGCAGGGAACTGAATGCGTATCTGTCCGCCGGTATCCGCTCCGACCATGAATCAACTGCACTGGAGGAGGGAAGAGAGAAACTGCGCAGGGGCATGTACCTGATGATCAGGGAGGGCTCTTCGGAGAAGAACCTGGATGCCCTTCTGCCTCTGGTCACCGATCATACTTACAGGAGATGCTTCTTTGTGGTGGATGACCGCAGTTGCTTTGACCTGCTACGTGAGGGCGATATCGACGCAGTGGTACGAAAGGCCATAAGCAGAGGGCTGGAGCCGGTACGGGCGATTCAGATGGCGACGATCAATACCGCCGAGTACTTCAGGCTGTATGATAGGGGAGCCATCGCCCCGGGGTACGTAGCCGACCTCATAACCATCAACGACCTCGCCAAACTGGAGATCGACATGGTGTTTCACCGGGGTGAGCTTGTGGCCAGGCAAGGCAAGCCCCTGTTCTCACTGCCCCCTGTTACTCCCGGGCTGGCAGATACAGTTCGCATCAAGCCCCTCACGGCAGAAGCATTGAGAATCCCTCTCCCTCGCAGGGCGAGGCCAGGTGAGGGTGAAATCAGTCAAGAACGTTACCCCGTCATCGAGATCGTCCCCGGCCAGATTGTTACCAGGAAGGTATTGGAGAAGGTGCAGGTAACCGACGGCGTGGTGTTACCCGATGCGGAGCGGGACCTTCTGAAGCTGGTGGTGGTGGAACGGCACAAGGGCACCGGCAATATCGGGCTCGGACTGGTCAAGGGATTCGGCCTGAAGAGGGGGGCCCTGGCCTCGTCAGTGGCTCACGACTCCCACAACATCATAGCGGTCGGCGTCGACGACCTTGACATCCTCAGCGCAATCAAGGAGATCGAGAGGCTACAGGGCGGGCTGGTCGTCTGCGCCGACCAGAAGGTACTTGCTTCTTTGCCGCTGCCCGTCGCAGGCCTGCTTTCGCCCGAGCCGCTGGAGGCAGTCGTAGCCGGGCATGAAAACGTCGAGAGGGCTGCCGCCACCCTGGGCAACCTGCCCCCCGCCCCATTTGCCCTCCTCTCGTTCCTGGCCCTGCCCGTGATCCCCGAACTCAGACTGACCGACCTTGGCCTGGTGGATGTGGTGGAGTTTGAGTTGATCTAGCCATTCTTCTTCGGCGTGAGGTCCCTGTAGCTCCATTCGCCGCGGGCCCATGTCTGCAGATTGTCTAGCCGCTCGCCGTTATCGCCATGCTCGGGGTCGTCGAAGAATCCCTGGAGTGTGGCGCAGGGCACTTCCGGGCACAGGCCGCAATGCTGGAGGTCCCTGGCGATCGTACACTTAGCCACCTCACATGTCCCCCAGAACATCTTGCCCCCGGTGGCAAGACATCCCGGGCAGTTGGTCTTCTCCTTCCACTCACAGGTTCCGCAGTATGCACCGCACATTCCGATCAGTGCCTGGTCCATATGGCATACCTCTCTTTCTCCCGATTGGCATGCGGAGTAGCTTCTCGAGTGGGCTGCTCTGTGATCTCTGGCAGCTATCATTATTGTAGCTGTTCTCTGTGCCCATTATACATGCATGTACTACTTAACGGATCAGTCTGAAGTGTCAAAGAGCTCTCCGCGCCACCATCCGATTCACTGCATGCTGGTGCGGAACGCCAGTGGACGTGCAGTCGAGGACCTCCTCGTTACAGAACTCTATCCTCCAGTCATGATAGTAGGTCAACAGCTCCCCCGACAGCCACTGGTGGGCAGTCTTTTCGGCGTCAGGCGGCTCCGTGAGGAATGGCTTCGGGACCAACACCGAGCAGGCATCGAGGCCGCCCCAGCCCGGAAACCTACCGTTCACGATAAGGACCCACGATCCGTAGCCATGCTCCTCCCATTGCCTTTCCTTACCTGCTACCCAGTCTCTGCACTCGGCCTCTCCGAAGCGGGCACCTGCTAGAGGCATGTGGCGCCCGACCAGCGGATTTGTGTTCAGCGCAATGATGTCGGCGCAGTCCACATCGCTCAAGCGACCGAATTCAATGCGCATGATGGTCTGCCTCTTCCGGAAGCTTAAAGGACCCGTCAACACCGCACGGAAACCCATGGACCGCAACTACGGCGGAACAGGGCAACGGCCCGTAGATGTGGGGGAACAACTCCATTGCCCCGTCCAGGTTCTCATCAACGACCTCGCATCCTACCTGTGACGGCTCGATCTCCAAGAGAACCAGGCCGGATCGTCCGCGGAACAGGGCGTCGGCCACGCGTGGGACCTGCGTGGCATAGGAGCAGTGGACGAAGCCGCGGACTGCGAAATCCTCCGGGAGGTACTGCCCGAGGCGTTTCGCTTCCAGCCACTGCTGCTCGGTCGTAATGTGAAAGATGCGCCGCATACCTACGGTAAATCTCCCTGATCCACTCTCCAGTCCAGGGTTTCTGCCGACTCACAGTATATCCGCATGCCCGCTTTCTCCAGCACACGATTCGATGCGACGTTCCACGCGCCTATTCAGGCAGCTTCAGCCGGGCGACCATAATGACGTCGCCGTCCTCTGCCGTGTCAGAGAATGGCCGGCCGTCGTAGTTGCCCAGGGTCTCGATTACCTCCATGCCGGTGCTTTCGATCGCCTGCCGTATCTCATCTACAGAGGGGTAGTACTCCGCGGCCGGTGTAATGTAAGCATTGCAGAACCTACCCTCGATGACTTCCAGGGTGAGGAAATTCAGCACGGACAAGCGCCGTCCTGGATCGTAGCGGTTGTAGGTGACCACCACGCATCCGCAGCCAGCCGACTCCTGGTACACAGATAGGTCATAGCTGCCGTCCTTGTTTGACATCAGGCTCGCCGATGGAAGCATGAAGTCCAGGATGAACCTGCCCTCCGGCTTGAGATGCCTGGACACCGAGCGGAAGCAGCCGCGTCTGCTGGCGTCTTCAACAAGGGCGAACACGGTGTTCAGTCCGAGTATGACGAAATCGAAGGTCATGCCGAGGGAGAAATCGACCATGTCGGCCTCCACCTGCACAATCCTGTCGCTGACAGGCGCGGGCACCTTGCCGCGCATGACCTCGTGCATATCGGGCGAGTTGTCGAGGGCATACACGGTGTGTCCGGCCTCGGCAATGGGAATGGCCGCTCTGCCCGTGCCGCTGCCCAGCTCCAGGACAGCAGCGGGACCGGGGCCGATTGTCTCAAGGTAGTATTCTACGTCGCGGCTGCCAGCCTGGACAGAATCGTAGAGCCGGGCATTGATGCCGTGGTAGTCCTTGCGCAGTTCCGCCCATCCCAGCGCCAACAGCCTGGCGAGTTCGGGCTGCAGTAGTTCATCCACATTCATACGCGTCAGACTGCGGACTCACCGTTGCCTGGAGGCGACAGGAACCCATATCTCCACAACCGAGTCGGGATCGTCCGGGCTCTTGAAACGCGAGTCATAGCACTGGATATCGAACGGATAGGCTGAAGTATACTGGGACTTCTGGAGCCAGTCATAGACTGCCTTGAAGGCATCTGCAAAGCCACCATCCTTGAACTGATGGGTGAAGACGGCGTATTCGCAGGCAGGAACAACCTTGATAAACAGCTCAATGGGAAGATGCTCGATTCTGCTGACTTCCACTCCTACCAGACAGAAGTGCATGGGCGGAGTGGTCTCCTCCTGGACATGTATTTCGTAGGACTTGCCTTCGACCTGGTGTCTGATGTGCTTAAGGTGTCCGTCGAAGCGTTCCCATAGTCCGCAGATGTCCAGCTGGCTGACATCCGCTGCGCAGCCGACGAGTCCGACCAGAGTCATCTCTGGTTTCCTGACGAAGCTCGGTTGCATAGGTGCCCTCCTTTTCTCGATTGTCATTGTATATTATGCAGATATGAGTTGCACGAGGGGCTCAGCGGTTCGTGCCACGCCGCACCAGGGTTTCGGCCCAGTCTCGTGTGGGTCCGGGCGGATGGAGCAACGCGTACTGCTCGAAAAGACTGATGCTTTCCTCTCGCAGCAGCCCGCTTTCGAACTTCGGCAGACGATACTGGGGCAGGTCGTCTTCTGCTCTAACCCACGACCTGACCAGAGCCACCGCTCCATCTCCGGGAGACTCGAGGGCGTGGTGGATCTCACCCAGGAAGCACGACATCGCCGCCCCCAGGCACATAAGACACGGCTCCAGGTTTGTGAAAAGCCTGGCCCTGCGCCGATCGCTCAGCGAGAGTCTTAGCCGGTCCGCCTGTTCGAGGGCCGCCTGTTCAGCATGCACGAGGAGGCGTTCTTCTAGGTGTTCAGCAGTGGTGGCGCTGCCGATGATTCGGTCATCGAGTACGACGATGGCGGCGATGGGGAGTTCGCCGAGTTTGAGGGCCTCAGCCGCCAGGCCCAGCGTGTGCTTCATGTGGCGCTCTGCCATTGCCCCGTTATGCGTCATGATCTCTTCAGATACCAGGCCGCTGCGAGCACATAACGACGCTTCTCCCTGTCCCTATCTTCCTCCCCACGGCGTCTCCGGCTGCTGTCTCTGTACTGCTCCCCTTCTGCCTCCCGTGTTTCTGCACGGATTGCACGATGCCTGGACAGACTACTCTGCAGTGAGTTCTCATCCCGATCCCTGGCGGCGTTCCTGACTGCGGCGACAAAGCGCAGTTGCCGCTTAGCGGATCGGCCGGGGCCAGGCGTTAGGCGCATTTCGCAGCGCATTCACTTACCTGCTGCCCTCAGCGCGCGCTGTGCGGCTTCCGGCAGTTCGATATGCTCAAACATCGATGCCGGGTAGAGATAGCCATCAGGCTCCGACTCATCTTCATCAATGATGCGAAGCATGCCGTGGGCCTCTGCCTGTGGATCTGACAACGTCCGGTAGACTTTGCCCAGAATCAGGCTTGCCGGGTTATTGTCGTTCTCTATACAGATCACGAAGCCGCTCATCGAAAGATCCTCTTCACCTTGAAATCCTTGCGACCTATGCTATGGGCTTCAAACCAATGTATCTCAGCTTGACAAAGTGTGCCATCTGCTAGCTGTACAGTGGCTACGCCTTTCATCTTCCGCCAGCGTCCTTTGCCATAAGTTCGTTCCAGATGCCGCCGGATGTATACGCCCCGACCCGTCGCGATTGTCTCAATGTCCCTGATCTCCCCATGAATCTTGAAGTACATATGTCGTCCATCACTCTATTGTATGCCTTTTGCGCCTGACATGCTAATCAACTTGGCCTCTTTACGCCAATCTACCTGCACTTATCCAGAGGGACATGTATATGACCCAAGCTGAAGTGTGAGTCGTTCTGCCTTCAGTCTACCGTGAGAGACGAACGATGGGGCGGCACAGCGTTGTAACGGGATCAGCTAACAGAGGCGTAGGAGGCATCACCGGGCTCAGGCGTGCGGGCGCTCTCAACAAGCTGGGCCCCGGAGGTCTTTGATGACGCGGCCGTCTTTCATGACGAGAACGATGTTGTCGGCATTCTCGAGTGAGCATATGTCCCCGAGCGGATCCGTCTTCGTGATGATGACATCCGCCAGCTTGCCGGCTTCGACTGTCCCTACCCGGTCCTGCCAACCCAGACACTCCGCTGCGGTCCTGGTCGTGGCAACAATCGCCTCCATCGGCGTCATCCCGACGTTAACCATCAACCCGAGTTCGCGCAGATTCCGGCCGTGCGGCAAAACACCCGCATCGGTGCCCATGGCGATCTTCACTCCGGCCTTGTACGCACGGCTGATGCTGTCGCTCTGCACCGCGACCACCTCGCGCGCCTTGCGTATTGCGTGCTCCGGCATTCCGCCTTCTTCTCCGCTCTCCAGAATCGCCACCGGCGCGATAATGGTCGGTACCAGGAACGTGCCTCTTTGCAGCATCAGTTCGACAGCTTCGTCATCAAGATAGACTCCGTGCTCGATGGAATGTATGCCGGCCCGCACTGCGTTCTTGATTCCTTCAGTGCCCTGCGCGTGGGCCATTACCTTGACGCCGCCCCTGTAGGCGGCCTCCCGCACGATCACATCCAATTCCTCAGGTGAGAACTGCGTGAATTCGGGACGGTCTGTGGGGCTCATGACGCCGCCCGTTGCACAGATCTTGATCACTTCGGCGCCGGCGCGCAGCACCTCGCGCACCTTCAAGCGCACCCCGTCCAGGCCATCACACCGTCCATCGGGGCAACCGGGGTGAGCCGGAAACAGATGGAACTCGTCTCCTGACCGCATCCAGAAGTCGGCGTGTCCGCCTGTGATGGTAAGCGGCGTAATGGCAATCTGCATACGTGGTCCAGGGACCACGCCCTCTTCGACGGCCTGCTTCATTCCGGCATCGGCGCCGCCAGCGTCGCGTACGCTGGTGATTCCGACCTCGAGTGTCCTGCGCATGTACTCCACCGAGTTGTAGAACCGGAGAGAAAACGGCGCGGCCATGTCGCGCGCGACGTTGATGCCTTCAAAGGTTAGATGCACATGAGCATCGATGAAGCCGGGCAGGACATAGCCGCCGCCGGCGTCGATCTCCTTGACAGGGTCATCAGGAAGGCTGAGCTCATTCATCCGACCGACTGCATGAATACGATCGTCTTTGATCAGTACACCCGCATCAGGCAGTGGAGCACTGCCCGTCCCGTCAATGAGTGTGCCATTTCGTATGAGCGTAGATGCCATCTTACACCTCCAGGTCAAGCTTATCAGTCAGCATGTTCATTCGTTAACGCGCCTTAATTACAGGGGGCATGAGCCAAGGACACCACGCTGCACGCACCGAAGCTGAGCTTCATCGCCATCGCACAACACTGAGGAACGCCTATTCTCGACGAGGAACTCAACCGTGACTCTGCTGGCCGTGCTCATACACCGAAACGTGCGTGCGGCTGTCCGCTGAGAAGGGGGCCTTCCGCCAGTCGCCCCATCGATGCTTTAGCTGCAGTCCGGCCAGGCGGGCCATGAGATCAAGCTCGGATGGCCACACATAGCGGAGCTTCACGGGATAAAGACGGATGCCCTGCTCGGTAAGCACGATCTGCTGAGCCGTGATCTGCTGGCTGACAGGATCGTGCCGCGAGGCGTCGAACTGAACCTCGTCCTCGCTCATGTCTGCCACAGTTACACACTGTCGTCTGGTGAACCGGCTCAGGTCAGGTACAAAAGCCTCGACCACGAAGCTGCCCCGGGGATGGAGATGCTGTGCCACGTTACGAAAGCAGCGCACCTGCTCTTCTTGAGTGAGCAAGGCAAAGAAAGTATTGACCAGGACGAAAATCAAGGTGTACTGCCCTTCGACGGCCACATCCGCGAGGTCGCCCATGCCTACAGGGATCTTGTCGCCACCTGGTTTGCTGCGCAGTCTGGCGATCATAGCCTCCGAAGAATCGATGCCCTCAACGGCAATCCCCGACCGCTGCAGTGGCAGGGCAACCCGTCCGGTGCCGATCCCGAGTTCGAGCGCACGTCCGCCTTGAGCCAGTTCATGCAGAACTGCAACCGCAGCGTCATCGTATTCGCGATACCAGTCATCATACACGCCGGCGATCCGTTCTCCGTAGGTGTCTTCACGGTAGTTGTCCATAGCTCTTGACCCCATCAAGCTTGAGCTTGCGCTGACCTATCGCTTAGCGGGTGGGAGGCTCGCGTCGCGTGCTGCACAGGCTATTCTACTGCATCCACGACCATGCCGGCAACGGCACGGCATACCTGTGCAGCGAACGGCAGGTTCAACGTGTCCAGAGTATCTGTCGGCTGGTGATAGTGGGGATTACGCAAGTCGGCGGTGTCGGTCAACATGATGGCCTTGTATCCCCTGTCCCAGAACGGGGCATGGTCTGAGCGCCGTGTGTCCGTGAGGATCTCACCGTTGCCCGGCACCACCAGAGGGAAAACGGGAAGATCCAGTCGGTACCGCTCAACCGTCTTCACAAAACGATCAACCATGCCGCTCGATGCAGCGTTGCCTATCACGGCGATGGAGTCGCCAAGCTCCGGCGATTTGATCGGGAGCCCGGCCGGCACCTTCTGCACAATCGACGGCCCGGCATAGGCAATCGACTCCAGCACAATCACGCCCGCTATCTGCCAGTCCTGCTTCGCAGCCTCGGCCGCCAGGGCCCGGCTTCCCCAGAGTGCGGTCTCTTCAAGCCGCCCTTCCCTCTGACGCTCCTCCAGGTTAACCGCAGCAAAGTGTACCGTCCCACCGAACTCCACTGGCTCCAGCACCCTGGCCAACTCCAGCAACGCAGCCACAGCGCTGGCATTGTCATCAGCCCCGGGACTCTCCTCTACGGTGTCGTAGTGGGCGATGACCAGCAAGCGTTCCTCCGGTTTGTCTGTGCCGGCGCGCGTCGCAATGATGTTTCGATACTCCCGGCCGGCAAACCTGAAGAGATGCGGCTCAACATTATAGCTGAGAGACCGGAACGAATCGTATATGTAATCGGCCGCCCGTTCCAACGCCTCCGGTGCCGCAACAGGATGCCGAACCCCTTGCAGCACACGTATGTGCTCACGAATCCGGTCCACCGAAACCTGGTTTAGCAACTCCTCTACCATAGCGCCTATCTATGCGTCTATACCCCGCGTCCTGATCGCGCTTGATGTGCAAGGACGTACCCAGCGGGAACACACTCGCTTCTCCGCAGGTGTCCTCTTGTCGGGTATCCATAGCTTTCCGCCTTATCAATGCGGAATCCGTGCGGCCGCCCGACGCCCGCGGGCTGAGCCACCCGGCCGGCAGGGCGGGCTCCGGCCAGTTGCTGAGCGCTACGCCCATTCTCATTTAACGGCCCACAGATAGGCCACTGCTGACCGGATTGTGCCGCCTCCTGCTTCAACCAGTGGACGCAGATGCGCGACAAAGACATCCCTTTCGGCCGGGGATAGCGCCTGCTCCATGGCCTCCTCAAGAGTTGGGACCTTGGGATTGGCAGCCGTGCGGAGCATGGTGCCCCAGTCGATGGCCTTTTCCCGCGGCCCGAGCTTGACCTGCAGCTCAAGATGAACCTTGCCGAACCCCGCTTGGTGGGCAAACCTGAGCAGGTCCCGTTCATCGAAGTCGAGCATCGGGTCGCTCCCGGGCGGCTGAATCTGCTCGTAGACTGCCTTCACCTTCTGGGCTATCGCAGCCACAGCGGTTACATCATAATCGCCGAAAAAACTATCTCGGCGGGCCGGATAACCGGGTCGGTTGATGGGCTCGAATATCGACACCCTTCCTCCCGGCTTGAGCACACGGTAGAACTCGCAGAAGGCCTGTTGTTTCAATGAAACGTAGATCAAGACAGACCGCGTTGTTACAACGTCGACCGACCCGCTAGCTATGGCTGATAAGTCCTCGGCAGCAGCCCGCGTGAACTCGCACCGGTCAAGAACGCCCGTGTTGTCGGCGATGGAGCGGGCATGATGCAGCAGGTCCTCTGAGATGTCGGAGAAGACCACGCGGGCCGAAGCCGTCTTCTTAAGTGCTCCAAACCCGATGAGGCCGTCCCCGCAGCCGACGTCGAGTAGAGTCTCACCCTCCCTCAACCGCGCGTGTCTGAGGACCTTGTTGCGCACAGGGCACAGATATCGCATCGTCGCCTTCATCTGTCTGACGTTCCCGCCAAAGCGACGCTTTAGCAGCCACTCGCTCCATATATCGGACTCAGGTTGCGTCACGGCTGGCACCCTCGCGGCTCTGCGCTATTACTACGGTGTAACTCGCAGCGCCTAACTATTCTCTATGATTGTCTTGTGGGCATATACTGT
>JACUUR010000043.1 GCA_014859205.1 Dehalococcoidia bacterium
ATATCAGCGAAAAGCAGTAACCGAGAAGAACAGACATCGTACTAACCACCACAAGATAGAGGGCCAGAACTCTGGCGCCGAACTCCTTGCGCAGAACCAGGAGGGTGCCCCAACTGGTAATCGGTCCCACCAGCAGTATCAGCATGCCCGCACCCACATTCATGCCCTGTTCCACAAAGGCATGGACCAGGGGAACGCTGGCTGTGGCGCAGATATACATGATCAAGCCGAAGCCGAGGCCAAATAGATACCCCAGTCCTCCACCCAGATGGGCGCCCACGAACTCGCCAACAGGAGCAACCGTGGCCACCAGGGCGGCCAGGGCCAGGGCCAGAAGCATCTCAGGCCCGATGTCCTTGACCATATCCACGAAGGCATATCTGAACACATGCTTCAGGCGGTGGGAGATACTCCGGGAGCCTCCCCTGTACTCCTCGGGTCGGTCTTCAAAGGCTTGCCGGCAATGGGCACAGCAGAAGTAATACGTCTCCCCGCCATGCTCTGCGCTGGCAGCCTTTCCTGTTTCCACGTTCATGCCGCAGACCGGGTCAATGGCCTCCTGCTCCTGAGCACCAAGAGGCCTAGCTCTGACTTTGACGAGGTTTCCCACCAGCCCCATAGCCAGTCCCATCACAATCACGGCCAGAAACTCGAATGCGGCCCAGTGCAGACCCAGCAGCCTATAGGCGACCAGCAGGGAAGTTACTGAGGTGGCCGGCGTCGCCACCAGGAAAGCCAGCACCGGTCCCAGCCTCGCTCCCTTACGGTAGAGGCTCACCGCCACCGGAAGCGATCCCAGACAACAGATGGGTAGGATTATGCCCACAAGCGTGGAGTAGAGTATCGGCTTGATGCCCACTCCTGCCAGGTGCCGTTCCACCGACCTTGAGGGGACGAATTCGTGGATCAGGCCGCTCAACAGGAACCCTATGGCCAGGACGGGCAATACGTCGATGAGAATATCCCTGAATGCGATGAGATACTGGACTAGCAACTATTCACCTCGGGCATCTGGGGCCAGAGTTCTGCCTGCTCTCGCGTCGCCGGGGCCGCCGGGCGCCACCCGTCAGTTCAGACATATGTATCCAACCACCCCCCCCACCATCGCTGTGTCGATCACCTGTATGCCTTGACTGTGATGCTGATGAGCTTCTCTCTGGTCGGGCCTGCCGTGCTATCTATGTAGAACTCCCGGCATGATGTAACCTCCACATCCCCAAAGCCTGCTTTCCTTATTGTGTCAAGGTATTCCTGCTGTTCCAGAGCTCCCCCGATGCAACATGCCCAGGCATCGGGGTCGTTCTTCATCTCGGCCGGGAGTGGGTTCTCGGAGACGATGTCGGAGATCACCAGCCTGCCGCCGGGCTTCAAGACGCGATACGCCTCCCTGAAGACACCGGCCTTGTCCGGGGAGAGGTTGATGACGCAGTTACTGAGAATGACGTCCACGGATTCATCGTCGATAGGAAGTCGCTCCATTTCTCCCCGGCGGAACTCCACGTTGCGATAGCCATGAGTTCTGGCGATTTCCTCCGCTCTGTGCACCATCTGCTCCGTCATATCCACACCTATGACCCTGCCGTCGAGGCCGACCCTGTCTGCCGCAAGGAACACATCCACCCCCGCTCCCGACCCCAGATCCAGTACCACTTCGCCCGTCTTGAGATCTGCCACGGCGACAGGACTGCCGCAGCCCAGACCCATCACCGCCTCTTCCGGGACACTGGACAAATCCGCGCTCGAGTACCCGATAGCCTGGGCCTGTGACAGAGGGCTGCCACCGCAATCACAGCATCCGCAGTTCTCCCTGTCCTGCCTGGCTATCTCCGAGTACCTATCCCTCACCACTGCCTTGATATCCTTCTCTTGCATGGTTCTCACCTCCTGTGATTGTCTACTTTGCTTGATCTGGAATATGTCAGCCATCTACGCTGGGCGCCTCCCAACAGCGCGCTTCCTCTCCTCAGGGCCCGCCCGGCGCGTCACAGGCTTCATCCTGTTCTCCTCCGCTGAGGTCTGGCAGCAGGCAGTTCTCCATCGCGGCCGGGCCATCATCCGGCTCCCGGGCAGCCTATGCTCCTAGCCTCCGAGAAACCCCCTCACTCTTGCTTCACTCTCGCCGAGGTTGATGGCGATGAACTGAATCTCATCTCCTCTCTCCTCGAAGGCTGCCTGAAGATATGGCATCTGACGAACGCACCACGTGCACCGCGTGGTCCAGAAGCTAAGCAGTACCCACTGCTGTCTTAGCTGACTAAGCGTCACCGTTCCTCCATCTAGAGTAGGGAGGGTGAAATCCGGAGCCATGTGCCCGATCTCTGGGGCCACACCCGGAAGGGGCGTTGTAGCTGGGCCGGAAGTCACATCGTCCAGCCAGCCAGTCATGGCATCCTTGCTCAGAAGCGCACCCACCTTTCTGCCGCGGACAACTCCCTCCCTGTCAATGAGTAACGTGGCAGGAATCGGTCCAATATTGTAAGCTGCCTTTACGGCCTGGTCCCTGTCCAGAGCGATGATGAAGGTTATCCCGGTCGCAGAAGATGGCGTACAGCCCGGAAGAGACAGCACACTCCCCAGAGGATACTGGCTCAGCACCATGATGGCCACCACGATGACCACTACCAGCGCTGTCAATTGCACGGTTCTTTTTGTGCTCATATCATCTTCACCTCTCAGAAAGTAAGGGAGATCAGACGGGTGAGGTAACTTGTTAGCAGCCCGATCCCGACAATTATAAGCAATACACCGCTGACGATGGAAATCGCGTTCGCACGACGGCCCAGCCAGGCGATAACCGGCCCTGCTGAACCCATGGCCAGGGCGATGGCGATGAAGGGCAGCCCCAGGCCCAAAGAGTAGACAAGCAGCAGATATGCGCCCTGCCAGGCCGTCTGGGCGCTGGAAGCCAGAGCCAGGATACCGGCCAGCACGGGCCCGACACAGGGCGTCCATCCAAGGGCGAAGGCGGCTCCCAGTCCGACCGAGCGCAGATATCCGGAGCCCCTGCCCAGCGAGCCTCCGAGACGAACCGAATAGTTGAGACGCGGTATCTTGCGCGAGGCAAGCAACCAGAGCCCGAACAATATCAGCAGACTGCCTGCTATCCTGTAGAGCATAGTGACGGGAATAGCTGCTCCGATCAACCCCGCCGAGGCGCCCAGGCCGGCAAAGACCAGTGAGAACCCGACCACGAAGGTAACAGCGTGAGAAACTACGCGCCGGCGGGTGATATCCGGTGTCAGAGCCGAAGCCCCGCTTAGATTCACTACGTATACCAGCGCTAGAGGTAACACGCAGGGGGAAAGAAACGAGAGCATCCCCGCAGCGAAAGAAATGCCCAGAGACAGATCACCCATGAATAACTACCGCAAACTGCCTTAACTCAGGTCGGGAGTCCTCTCCACGCTAACTCCTGGTTTCGATCACCTCCCCCCTTACTCCAATCACAACCGTCTCCAGGGGAATATCCTTGCCACTTCTCCTCAGGGCCTCCTGGACTGCGTGTACCAGACCGTGACAGCAAGGAACCTCCATGTGCACGATCTTGACGCTCTTGATGTTCGCATTGTCCAGTATCTGGGTGATCTTACTGATGTAGGCATCGAGGTCGTCCAGTTTGGGACAGCCGATGGCGATGGCCTTATCCTTCAGAAAGTCGGCGTGAAAGTTGGCGTAAGCAAAGGGAACGCAGTCGGCGGCAAGGACAAGGTCGGCATTCTGCAGATAAGGAGCATGCGGCGGCACCAGATGAAGCTGTATAGGCCATTGACGGAGTTCAGAGTTAACCCTGGCGCTTCGCTCGCCCGCATCCTCCTGCCTCTCCCAGTGTAACAGCCGCGCAGAAGGACAGGAGCTTATGCCGGCGTGAGAATGGTGCTTAGGCAACTCATGGGCATGCGCCTTCAGATGCGCTAGATGCTTCTCCAGGAGTTCAGGTGTATTCTCTTTGATATGGGCGATCACCCCTTCTTCGTCATATTCGTCGACCTCCCTTTCCTCAATAGTAAGCGCCCCCCTGGGGCAATCGCCCAGACATGCCCCGAGGCCATCACAGAAGCTCTCCGTCACCAGTCTTGCCTTGCCATCGATGATCTGCAGAGCTCCCTCCGGACAGGAGGGAATACAGAGACCGCAGCCGTCGCACTTCTCTTCATCTATCCTGATGGTCTTTCTCGTTACCCGTGCCATTCAATCGATCTCCTTCAGCAGTCCCGTAACCTTTTCTTTTGTGACGGCCAGCGTCTGCCGGTAGGTCTCAATGTCCTTGCCGAGTGGATCGGCAATGTCCCAATCTATTCTCTTCGTCGCCGGGATGATGGGGCATTCGACTTCGCAGCCCATGGTCACTACTATGTCAATCGGCTCCTTGTCCTGGATGGTCTTCGGCTTGCCGCGCCAGATGATGCCCTCCTCCTTGAGCACCGCCAGCGCCTTGGGGTCTACCTGTTGGGCCGGATCCGTGCCCATACTTACAAACTCGAGATTGGGCCTGTCGCTCAGTTTCTTGGCCAGGGCCTCCGCCATCTGGCTCCTGCACGAGTTACCCACGCAGACGAAGGCAATCCTCTTCTTCTTCAGCTTCTTGTACATATCTTCTCCCACGCATTCGACAGCATACTGGCACCACTGCACGCAACTCTCCAGGTCATTGTAGATGGTGAACCCGCACTTGCTGCACTTGACCATCATCTCATGGGAGAATATCTCCACTTCCCTGCCGCACTCAGGGCACTTCTTCACCTTGATGGTTGGAGTCCGTATGTGGGCTGCTCCCGGACAGTTGTCAAACATGTTTGTCACCTCCAGATTGTTTGAGCAGCATTCATCTACTGCTCTTAAGGAGCGGGGACATGGCTCTCAGTCGGGCCACGATTGGCGGCAGGACCTTCAGGACCCGCTCAACATGCTCATCTGTGTTTTCTCTTCCCAGGCTGAACCTGAGCGAGCAATGAGCCTGTTCCGACGGAAGGCCCAATGCCAGCAGAACATGCGAGGGTTCAGAGCTTGATGAGCTACAGGCTGAGCCGGTGGAGGCGCAGATACCCTCGAGGTCAAGGTTCAGGAGCACGGCTTCGCCTTCCACAAAACCAATGCTCACATTGACGTTGTTGGGCAGCCTCCTGGTGGGGTGCCCATTCAGACGAACATGTTCCATCGTATCCAGCATTCCGCCAATCAGCTTATCGCGAAGACGGCGTAGCCGCTCAGCCTCCTCGGCCGTCTCATGCCCTGCAATCTCAACCGCCTTACCCAGGCCGACAATGCCGGGAGTATTCTCTGTGCCGGCCCTGCGTCCCCTTTCCTGCTCTCCGCCCTGCATAATGGAAACCAGCCTGGTGCCTTTCCTGACATATAACGCTCCCACTCCCTTGGGACCGTATAGCTTATGTGCTGAAAGCGAGAGCAGGTCCACCTTGAGTTCATGTACATTCAACGGAATATGGCCCACTGTCTGCACGGCGTCGCTGTGAAAACAGACGCCGGCCTCCCTGGCAATGCTGCCTATCTCCTCCACGGGCTGTATGGTGCCTACCTCGTTGCTGGCGTGCATAACAGAGATCAGAATGGTCTTGTCGGTGATCGCCTTTCTGAAATCCCGGGGATCAACCAGTCCATACCCGTCCACCGGCAGGCGGGTTATCGCGAACCCCTGCTTCTCCAGGAAACCGGCTGCCTCCAGAACGGCGTGATGCTCAATGGAGGTGGTGATGATGTGATTTCCTCTATGCTCATTGGCATAGGCCACGCCCTTTAGAGCCAGATTATCCGCTTCGGTCCCTCCACTGGTGAACACGATCTCCTCGCTACTAGCGCCGATGAGTTCTGCAACTCTGGCCCTGGCCTCCTCCACAGCCTCCCTTGCCTCCTGCCCGTAAGAATAGAGACTGGAAGGATTGCCGAAGGAATCGGTGAAGTAAGGCAGCATGGCCTGCACTACGTCTGGATCGGTCGGCGTGGTCGCAGCGTGATCAAGATATATTCGCTTCATGTAGTCACTCTATCCCTTCACAAGATCATCCCTATCGTCGCGGACCAGATCGTGCGAATCAGTATAGCACCGTCAATACTCGGGGTTCCCAAGCCCGATCCATGAATGCCTCCCTTCATAGCTCAGTTAGTGTTCTGAGCGATGCATGGAGGTTGCTTCGTTCAGATACCTCTCAGGGTCCTTGTCAAAGGCCTTCTTGCAGCCGACGGCGCAAAAATAGTAGGTCTTACCCCCGTACTCCGAGGTTGCGGCCGCCCTGTCCTCATCGACGTCCATCCCGCATACCGGGTCCGTCGCCATCCTGCCACTGCCCTTCGGTGTCTTAGCCCCAGAGCGCTCTCCGAATAGAAGACGCCTGAACCGTCCTGCCATATCGCTTACCTCCTTCTCTGCCTTTCTGTTACCTGGAAGCCTGCGCCGCGCCCGAGGTCACGACCGTAGCCAACTCGGCTCGACCCTGGCCTTCTTGAGGCGCAGCGAATTGGTGACCACATTCAGAGAACTCACGGTCATGGCCGCCATGCCCACCATGGGATGCAGTAGCCCCACCACGGCCATGGGGATGGCCAGTGCATTGTACACCCAGGCGAAAAAGTAGTTCTGCTTGATCTTGCGAAAGGTGGCCCGCGACAGGTTCACCGCTGTAATCACGGCACTCAGTTCGCCGCTTACCAGGGTGATGTCGGACGATTCGATGGCAATGTCGGTGCCGGTGCCTATGGCTATGCCGACGTCGGCCTGGGTCAGAGCCGGAGCATCGTTTATGCCGTCGCCCACCATGGCTACCAGGCCCACCTCGTCCTGCAGGCGCCGGATTTCGGCTGCCTTGTCCTGCGGCAGAACGTCAGCCAGCACCCGTGTGATGCCCACCTTTGCCGCAATAGCCGCGGCGGTCCTCTGATTGTCTCCGCTTATCATGGCCGTCTCCAGTCCCATCTTCTTCAGTTCAGCGATGGCCTGAACCGAGTCCTCCTTCAGAGTATCGGCCACGGCAATGATGCCTGCCAGTTGGCCATCAACGGCCACCAGCATGGCTGTTTTGGCCTCATCTTCCAGTTCAGTCAGCCGGTCTCTGATGGGATGGAAATCTACCTGAGAGTCTTCCATCAGTTTCTGATTCCCCACCAGAACCTCCCTGTCGTTCACCCTTCCTCTGATGCCCTTGCCGGTGATGGCTTCAAAGCCATCCACATCAGTGAGCTGAATACCCTGTGCCCTCGCCTCAAGGACCAGGGCCTGCCCCACCGGATGCTCCGAGCCTTGCTCCAGCCCGGCCGCCAGACGGAGAATGTCCTTATTCCCGAACTTGCCGTTGACGACGATGTCGGTAACCCCGGGCCTGCCCTTAGTAATCGTCCCGGTCTTATCGAAAACAATGGTACGAACTTCGCTCATGGTTTGAATAGCATCTCCGCGACGGAACAACACTCCTCTCTCAGCCCCCATGCCGGTGCCCACCATCAAAGCTGTGGGAGTCCCCAGCCCCAGGGCACAAGGGCAGCTTATGACCAGCACGGCGATGCTGGCAAAGATGGCCAGGGTTACAGTCCCCAGTTCGGGATTGATCCAGGGCAGAAAGGAGGCGCCCCAGGTGATGATCCTCATGAAGAAGTCGGGGAAGACCAGCCAGCTGATGCCCGTCAAGAGGGAAATCCCGAGCACGGCAGGCACCATATAGCTCGTTACCCTGTCGGCGAACTCCTGCACGGGTACCTTGGATCCCTGGCATTCCTCTACCATCCTGATGACCTGAGACAGGAAGGTGTCCTTGCCTATGCTGGTTGCCTTGACTTTCAGCAGGCCCTGCTGGTTGATGGTGGCGCCGATGATCTTATCGCCTTCCTTTCTGTTCACCGGCATTGATTCGCCGGTAGCCATGGATTCGTCAATGGCGCTTTCTCCCTCCACTATCACTCCATCGGTGGGAATCTTCTCGCCGGGCCTGACGATCATGATATCCCCCACCTTCACCTCTTCGATGGCGATCTCTTGCTCCGCCCCATTCATCGAGATGCGGGCAGTCTTGGCTCCTAACTGCAGTAGTTTCTTGATCGCCTGAGAGGCCCGACCCTTGGCCCTGACCTCCAGAAATCTGCCTAGCAGATGGAAGGACACAATTCCCATGGCCATTTCGATGAAGCTGGGTCCCGGCCAGATCAATGACGCTATGCCCATGAAATAAGGCGGCACCGACCCGAGAGAGATCAGGACATCCATGTTGGCCCGACGACGGCGGATCGCCCCCCAGGAAGCTTTATGAGTGGGCCAGCCGGCTACGAACACCACGGGAAAGCCGAGCAGGGCGATTATCAGCAGGTACCCGGGAATGGGCACAAACATGGACAGTATCATCAGCGTCCACCCCACGCCTGCAGGAATAATGGCGAAGATGAAGCGCCTTCTCGCCTTCTGCACCTTCAGTACGTCCTGGTCAACCTTATCATCCTCCTGCTCACCCAGCACAGAGTAGCCCGCCTCCTCCACCGCCTGCCTGAACTCGGCCATGCCGGCCTCGCCCTTCAGATAGGAGACGCTTGCCTTTTCGCTGGCCAGGTTGACGCTGGCCGATATTACTCCGGGCACTCCGCCCAGAGCCTTCTCAACGTTGGCAACGCAGGAGGCACAGGTCATGCCGCCCACCCTGAAGGTCGCCTTCTCCAGCGCTACACCGTAGCCTGCATCGGCAATGACATCGACCAGCTTCCTGGTGTCTATGCGACCAGGATCGTACTCGATGGATACATTCTCACTGGCTACGTTGACGCTGACCCGCGCTAGCCCCGGCAGCTTGGCCAGCGACTGCTCTATGGCGGCGGCGCAGGAGGCACAGGTCATGCCCGTCACCGGCAGCGTAATCCTCTTTGTTCCTTGAGACATATGCTGGTTAGACCCCATGCCTGACCATCACCTGATGGCACTCATTCTGCGGACGCATTCTCTGCGCCCGCATCAAATCATAGAGCAACAGACCTGGATTCTCAAATCAGCAGGTGCTCCAATCTGCCCTGCTTCGTTCTGGCTTGCTCGCTATTGTATATGATAATGGAGACACGGATCAGTAACTCAATCAGGGCTGCCCGGGTTCAAGGGTGTTCTGATACGCCTCCACTAGATCTGCATTCCTCATTACGATACTGCCGTTGCTGATCGAATATGCTACCGCTGCTTTGGGGTAGCTGACACAGGCTCCCCTGATTCCCTCGCCGGTCCTGGCCCTGAAGGTAGTTGCACACCTGTCACAGACAAGCACGTCTCCGTCCAGAGAATAGCCTATTCCCCGGCACGGCGGGCAGACACTGGCCCGAACATAGATCTGCGCATCCAGTATGTATGCCATGAAGTGCATGTCGCCACTCTGCGTCTCCACCTTGAAATGGACATTCCGGTTGTCCTCGACTTCGCCTACCCGTATGGACACGGTGTCACCTGCTGCCCGTGGCTCAATCCACCTTGCCTGTATCGCCGCTGCCTCCTGCCCAACACGCCCCAACGGGGGGAGGAAGATCCTCACCAGTACCAAAGCCACGATCACGACCGAGGCTATCAACAGCCAGTTCCTCTTCGTATTTGATCTGCCCTGTCGGTCCACAGTCTCTTTTTCAGTGCTCATTGTTTCTGCTCCTTCCTTGTTCGACTCTGTTGGCGATCTGTCCATCCTGCAAGACTATGATCTCGCCGGCATGCCTTGCTATCTCAGGGTTATGAGTGACCATGATGATGCTGTGCCCCTCCCTGTGCAGTTGGCGGAACAGTTCCAGAATCTCCATTCCTGTCTTCTGGTCCATGTTCCCCGTTGGTTCATCTGCCAGGATAAGGGCTGGGTCATTGACCAGGGCCCTCGCGATTGCCACCCTCTGTTGTTCGCCGCCGCTCAGCTGGCCGGGCTTGTGCCCCGCCCTCTTGTCCAGCCCTACTCTTGCCAGCATATCCAGAGCTCTCTGAGTGCCGTTGTTCGTACCGCGGAACGTCAAGGGTAGCAGTACGTTCTCCAGCGCCGTGAGAGAGGGAAGCAAATGATACTGCTGAAAAACGTAGGTGATCCTCCCCCTTCTGATATCAACCAGGGCGTCTTCGTTCATAGCATCTATGCGTCTCCCATCCAGGATCACCTCGCCGCTGGAGGGGTAGTCCAGGCCGCCGATGATGTTGAGCAGCGTAGACTTACCGCTCCCGGAATGTCCCATCACGGCTATAAAGTCACCTTTCGCAGCCTCGAGCGAGACGTTGTTCAGGGCGACCACCCTGTTCGTGCCCTCGCCGTATATTTTCGATACGCTCTTCACTACCAGCATTTTGTGCCTCACAAAGACCTGAACGAGTCTGCAACCCTGATCCTGGTAGCGCGGAAGGCAGGATAAAGGGTTGCCGCCACCGCAACCACGATGGCCAGAGCCAGCGACAGCGGGAGGTACCCCGGCACATAGCCTACAGACACGCCTGGAAAGATCAGGGGACCGATGCCGTAGGCCAACAGGGTTCCAGCTAGGAAACCTAGAACGCCGCCCAGTATACCAACTATGATTGCCTCATAGATGAAAGTTCTAACGATCTGGTTACGTGACGCGCCTACTGCCCTCATTATGCCGATGTCCCTGATTCTTTCGTGTACCGAGGTCGTCATGGTGTTGACCACTCCGAACATGCCTACGGCCAATGTGATCCCTGCCAGAGCCAGCATGAACCGGTTTATCCTATCCATCATGCCCATCTCCGTCATTGCTATCTGTTTCACTGCTACGGCCCGCACCCCGGGAACCATCATGTTTATCTCGTCGGCGATATCCTCAACCGGACAGGCAATGCACAGGGCACGGACATCTATTGAGGAAACCATCCCCTCTCTATCAACCGCCTCCTGTGCCATTCTGATCGGAACGAAGATCTGGTAATCGTCGTTCGAGCCCGTCTCTCGAAGAATGCCGGCGACGGTCATGTCGAACCCGTTAAGCACAATGCTGTCGCCCGCGTTCAATTCCAGCAGTTCGGCAGCCAATGCTCCCAACAGTGCCTGGTCTGTGCCGTCAAGGTACTCCCCCTCCCGGATTCTCCACCAGGTCTTCATCCTTCGTTCCTCCTCAGGGTCTATGCCCACCACCATCACAGACACTCCTCGCACTTCGCTGCTCACATACAGCTTTGGAGAGACAGGAGCAGCATAACGGTCGCGCTCATCCTGGATGCCCAGTGAATGATTTATCATATCGTCGGTGATCTGTCTCACCAGGGAGACCTTGCCTTCCGGAATATAATTCTGTCCCACTGTCAGAGATCCGAGGCCGAGTCCGCCCAGCTCCAGATCGAGCTGGCTGACGGCCGGTATCACTACCAGGTTAGCGCCGTACTCCTCCAGTTGCTCATAGATCCTTGACTCTGCCGCCAGCGCCACGGTCAGTATGCTGATAACTGTCATTATGCCGATAACGACGCCCAGGACAGCGTACAGGACCCGCCGTTTCCTCCGCATTACGTCCTTTGCCACTAGTCGATGAAGCTCCACGAAATCCTCCTCTGCAGATAATTGAGCACCTGCTCCAGGTCTTCGGTTAGGTCGCCAGCTTGCTCACATGCAGCCAAGCTGACCGATCCAGAACTCACTATGTCATGCCGTTTCGCGCCCGCCTTGACGCCCGAACACTGGTCTACAGTCATTGCCGCCCCTGCTCCAGAGCACCGTACTTGGCCAAAGCATCAAAGAAAGCTGCCCAGAACGGGTCGACCTGGGGGTGTTCCAGCTTTGTCCCACTGCCTCCCTCCACCAGGACCATGCCCTCACCAGGATCTGTGAGTTCCCCCACTATCGAGGAGGCGACCCCCTTGAGGGACAAAGCCCGGACCACATTCTCGGCCCTGTCCTCACGGCAGGCGATGATCAGCGTACCCTCGCTGATGGAGGCATACGGGTCGATGCCGAAAAGCCGGCATATATCGGCGACGCAGTCACGAACTACGATCAGTTCCTTTTCCACCCTCACGCCCAGACCAGCGGCCTGTGCGAACTCAAAAAGGCCGCCCCATATCCCACATTCGGTGGCATCGTGCATCGCGCTGACGCCCTGATCCCGCACCCCCACGCTTACCGCTGTCATGGCGTCCTCGACGACCGACATCTCATAGAAGATCCCCTGTGCCCGCCTGCAGAAATCCGCCCCGAATTCCCTGGTCATGAGTTTGGGGAACATGGCGGCAAAGATGCCTGCTGCCTCGATCGCCGGGCCCTTGGTGATGATTATCCTGTCCCCGGCCCTGGCCATCCCGGGGGTGACATATGCGTCCTTCTCCCCGATACTCAGTACGGTGGCCCCGCCCACCATCGGATAATGGCAATTCTCGTATCTACCGGTGTGTCCGCAGACAATGGCGATTCCCAGTCTCTGGCATTCCTCGTGTATGGTCTCCCATACGGTGTCCAGTTGCTCCCTGGTCATCTCCACAGGAAGGTTCAGATCAATGGACAAGAACCTTGGTTTGAGCCCACTGGTGACGGCATCCGAGACCAGAATGTGAAGGGCGAACCAGGCTGCTCTCTCCCAGCCATACTGCGGGACAATGAACACCGGGTCTGTGGTCAGGGCTACTGCCTTGTCTCCAATCTCTACTATCGCCACATCGACCCCATGCTGCGGCCCCACCACCACATCCTCGCTTGTGGCACCCAGGCGCGTGAATATCACCTCTTTGAATATCTCAGGGGAGAGCTTGCCGATCTCGGGGAGTTCGTTCATTCCTTCCTGCTGTCCCGACGGTTCTGGTTAGCGGTCCGTGAACTTGGCCTCTGAGGCAATGCAGTCGTTCGCTCCGGGGCATGCGCCCCGCTCCGGACGCAGACGGCCATCACTTTACATCTCATATGCCCCCTCCCTGGCTGAATACCGCTTGTATCACCACCTTCTCCTCTGACTCATCCCTGAAAAACGTCACCCCACCGGCGGTTTCGAGCGCTCTCACACGTTCGTCTATCTTGTCCTGCTCTCTCAAGACAAACCTGATGGCTTCTGCCACCGGGTCGGGCAGAGTGCCGTGCTCCAGGTTCATCAGCGGAGCCGGATGGTCTGCCATTATCCTTCCCGGAACTCCTACCACCGTAGCACCGGGCGGGACCGGTCTTACCACCACCGAGCCGGCGCCAATCCTGGCCTCGTCTCCTATCGCGATGGCGCCCAGCGCCACTGCCCCCGTCCCCATCACCACTTTGTTCCCGAGGGTTGGATGGCGTTTCCCCTTTTTGACACTTGTTCCCCCCAGGACCACACCCTGATATAGAAGGACATCATCTCCGATCTCGGCAGTCTCACCGATGACCACCCCCGACCCGTGGTCGACAAAGAACCTCTTGCCGATCTCAGCTCCCGGGTGGATCTCGATTCCGGTTAGAAAGCGACTCACGTGAGACAGTAGCCGGGCTACGAATCGCAGCTTACGTCGCCACAGGAGATGGGCCAGGCGGTGAAACCAGAGGGCATGGAGGCCGGGGTAGCAGAAGATGACCTCCAGCGTGCTTCTGGCCGCCGGATCTCTGGCCAGAACGGCTTGAATGTCCTCTCTTACGGTCTTGAACAAAATAACCGCCTCGTTGCCTGCTAGGGGCCTGATGCCGCCGGGTAAAGGTCCTGGAAAAGCCATGTCGAAAGGTATCGCTCACCGGTGTCAGGCAAGACAACCACGATGAGCTTGCCCTTGTTCTCTGCTCTGCCGGCCACCTCTATCGCGGCCCAGGTCGCCGCTCCTGAGGATATGCCCGCCAGTATCCCCTCCTCCTTAGCCAACCTCCTGGCCATATTCCCCGCCTCTTCATTGCTGACCCTGATGATCTCATCGACCAGATCCAGTCTCAGGATCTGCGGAATAAACCCTGCGCCGATGCCCTGAATCTTGTGAGGGCCGGGCCTGCCGCCCGCAAGGACGGGGGAATCAACCGGCTCAACGGCAACGGCCCGGAATCCAGGCTTCCTTTTCTTGATCACCTCAGCTACACCTGTAATTGTGCCTCCGGTTCCCACGCCGGAGACAAGAATGTCCACTGCACCATCGGTATCTCTCCAGATCTCCTCCGCTGTAGTCAGCCTGTGTATCTCGGGATTGGCCGGATTGTTGAACTGCTGGGGCATGAAGAAGCCAGGGTTCTCCGCCACCAGTTGTTCGGCCCTCCTCACTGCACCCGGCATCCCTTCCACTCCGGGAGTCAACACCAGTTCGGCGCCGAAGATGGAGAGAAGTTGTCTGCGCTCCAAAGACATAGTGTCGGGCATGGTGAGGATGAGCCTGTATCCCCTGGCGGCGCATACGAAAGCCAGGGCGATCCCGGTGTTGCCACTGGTGGGCTCGACGATCACCGTGTCTTTGTTGATGAACCCTTTTTCTTCGGCGTCAACGATCATGGCCACCCCGATCCTGTCCTTTACGCTTCCCAGCGGATTGAAGGACTCCAGCTTAGCCAGGACCTCGGCCACGGCTCCTTCAGTCACCCGGTTCAGCCTCACCAGGGGAGTATTCCCGATTAGCTCGGTAGAATCCCTGGCAATGCCCCTGGTCAGCCTGGGCAGCTCTATCGTCTTATGTCTGAGTTTCTCTACGCAGGGAACCATGTCTGCCATTGTTCTCTCCTTAACCCTGAAATGCTCGCGTACAGTGCCCGGTACAGGAACTCAAATGTAGTACATCTCCATTGCGGCCTGTCGCGTCCCCTTTGGTCGCTCCGTAAGGTCTTGCAGGGTCACAGATTCCAGAACCTGCACCATCGCCTCCATCATCCCCTTCCAAACATCCCTGCTGACACAATCGGCGGAACGATGACATAGTCCCGGGTCATTGACGCACTCGACAGGGGCAACGGAGCCCTCAAGAACTCTGACCACCTCACTGAGTCTGATCTCCGAAGGCAGCCTGGCCAGCGCCACGCCGCCTCGACTTCCCCGCGTGCTTCTCACCAGTCCGGCCGCTATCAGAGGGGTGATGAGTTGCTCCAGATAGGGCAGCGAGATCTCCTGCCTGCGGGCAATATCTTTGAGCGGCACCAGTCCCTCACCCTGATGCAGGGCCAGGTCCAGAAGGGCCCTCAGTCCATACCTTGCGCGCGTAGACAGCTTCATGATACCGGCGGCTAATTGTTGACTGAAGTGGTCAACTTT
>JACUUR010000044.1 GCA_014859205.1 Dehalococcoidia bacterium
TCCAATGTGGTGGGCTACATCATCATGGTCTTCATAATGCTCTTTGCCCTGATGATGGCGGCAGACCTGCTTGGCTTTGCCATGGTCAACGAGCTGATCGCCGTCTTGACTCAGTTCCTGGGCCTGGTTCTGCTCGGTGTCGTCATCATCGGCGTCGGTATTCTTGTAGCCAACCTGGTGGCGAGAATCCTGCGGACAGGCGGCAGGGGTGAAGGCCTGGTCTCCTTTGTCAGGATCGCCATCATTGTGCTGAGCGTCATCATGGGAATACGCGCAATGGGCTTTGCCGATGATCTTATTCTGCTAGGTTTTGGGCTGATCCTGGGCGCCGCAGCCATAGCGGCTGCCATCGCCTTTGGATTGGGCGGCCGCAAGGTTGCCGGTGAGCTTCTGGCTCGCTGGACCAAAACCGGCTCCGGCGAAGGGAAGTCCGATAAGGAGACCGGCAAATAGCAGGCAAGCCGGGCATCTAGAGAGCGCTTTAGCATAGAGGACGGAGATGCAACAGGACTGGAAGGGGCCGGGCAAGACTCGCGCAGCCTGGCCCCTTCACTCTTTTCGTCTGTGAGGCGCGCTGGCGCGCCTCCACCCAGACCCGAACAGCAGAGTTTTGACAGAGATCGCCCCAGACACTACAATGATACCTGCGTAGAACCGGGCCGGTTCCTGGAGTAGCGGTTGGCGCGTGTAGGTTTCGGCCGTCTTATGGCCGGGGAGACTACAGGAGGAGAAAGCATTGAGAGAGCGAGGCGTGAGCAGGCTGTCGGGAGTCATCGGGCTCATGCTGGCCCTGATCCTCGTCGGAGGGGCCGTCACAGCAGCGTACGTCTCTGCGGACGCCATACCGCAGATGCCGCATGGATTCTCCGGGACGGTGAGCACCCTTAACCCGCCCGGAGTTGTCGTGCCGCAGGGTACATCGGTCCAGGCCTTCGTGGGCGGTCAACTGAGAGACCAGACAACAGTCGATGCGCAGGGTAAGTACAGCCTGCTGGTGCCCGGACCCGGTGGCACCGTGACCTTCAGGGTGGCGGGGGTACTTGCCCACCAGAGCGCCACCTGGGTGGAGGGCGAAATGTACGGCGATTTCCACCTGACCATCGATGCGCTGCCGGTGCCCGTCTACAGCTTGACCATATCGAGCACGGCCGGGGGCTCGGTCACCTCCCCGGGGCAGGGGACGTTCTCATACTCTGGCGGCACCGTGGTCAGTCTGGTGGCAAGCCCCAGCGCCGGCTACAAGTTCGTAAACTGGACGGGCAGTGTGGGCACGATCGCCAATGTCAACGCCGCCTTCACCACCATCACCATGCAGGGCAACTACTCCATCACCGCCAATTTTGCGCAAGATGTATCGCAGGACCAATATGATCTCACGGTTTCCAGCACCAGCGGCGGCTCGGTAACCGCTCCCGGCGAGGGCACCTTTTCGTATGATGAAGGCGCACAGGTCAACCTTGTCGCTGAGCCTGAGGAGGGCCACTGGTTCGTGAACTGGACCGGCAATGTGGGCACCGTCGCCAATGTCAACGCCGTTTCCACCACCATCACCATGCAGGGCAGCTACTCCATCACCGCCAACTTCCAGGAAGGCGAGCCGCCGGACCAATATGATCTCACCGTCTCCAGCACCAGCGGTGGCTCGGTAACCGCTCCCGGCGAGGGCACCTTCACATACTACGAAGGAACAGTAGTCAGCTTGGCCGCCAGCGCCGATACCGGCTACCAGTTTGTCAGCTGGACCGGTGATGTGGACACTATCGCCGATGTCAATGCCGCCTCCACCAGCATCACCATAGCGGGTAACCACTCGATCACTGCCAGCTTCCAGGAGACCGAGCCCCCTGCTCAGTACACCCTCACTGTTTCCAGCACCAGTGGCGGCTCGGTAACGGCTCCGGGTGAGGGAACGTTCAACTATACCGCCGGCACGACGGTTACCTTGGTGGCGAGCGCCGACACTGGGTACGAGTTCGTCAGGTGGACCGGCAATGTGGCCACCATCTCCAATACCAGTGCTGCCTCCACCAGCATCGCCATGCAGGGCAACTATACAATCAGTGCCGAATTCCAGGAGGAGGAGGAAGTGGCTCCCCCGCGTTCGAGGTGGTGTTTCATCGCCACGGCCGCCTACGGGACGCCTATGGCCCGGGAGATACAGGTTCTGCGTGACTTCAGAGACGGGTACTTGCTCACCAACCCGTTAGGAGCAGCCCTCGTGGACTTCTACTACAGGGTCAGCCCTCCGGTTGCCGAGTTCATAACCGGGCATCCTGCCCTGAAGCCGGTAGTAAGGGCCGGGTTGGCGCCTGCCGTGGCCATGAGCAGCGTAGTCGTCAACACCGCTCCGGCTGAGAAGGCCGCCCTGACGGTCTTCTTGCTGCTGGTTTCGGCCGCAGTGGCCCTGTGGGCCACGAGGCACCGGGGATGGCAACTCGACTATCCGTCAGAGTGACGACGCACATCCCACCTGTCCGATCCTGCTCCGTGGGCGCGAATCGACTCTCCACTTAAGGTGGCTGCGCGATTCAACCGGCATCATCAGCGACCTGATCCGCTCGGACCTTCTGGGCCAGCATGCTGGCGACTGCCTTGTTGCCCTCGAAGACCCCCTCGCGGTAGCGCAGCACCCGCAAATCTCGAAAGGTGTGCAGTAGTTCATTGTGCCTGAGCAGGTGCTCAGGGCTGCGCGGCCGTCCGAACTGAACCTGATCGACTATGAATGTCTCATAGACCAGCATGCCGCCCGGTTTCACCCAATTCTTCATCTGAGGCATAAGCGACCGCTGGAGATAGCGGAAGCAGATGACCAGGTCATAGGCTTCTTCCTCAAAGTAGGGTATTCTATTCAGGTCCTCCACTCTGGTCTGAATGGAGACCCCTTCCTCTCGAGCGAGCGCCAGTGCCTGCTCGATCGCCTCGCTCGAGTTGTCCACGCCCTCCACCGTGAATCCCATCTTGGCCAGATAGACGGCATTGCGACCGCTGCCCATGGCGATGTCCAGTGCACGCCCGCGCGGCAGAAGGTCTATGTTCTCCGCCAGGAATCGAGCTGGCTCGAGAACCGTATCCCCGGCGTTGTCTGTGGCATCCATGGACTCCCCCTTTGCCATTATAAGTCCGCCGACTGACCGAGCACAAACACTCGCACCACTACAGGCGGTACGCATCCGCAATGGCATTCTCGGCAGCGCATTCGTATGTCGACAGTCGCGGAGGTTAATGCCCTCATTGAATCGGCTCAGAGCGTCTGCTATGATACCTGTTGACCGTATGAGAGACAGTTCGTGATGAGTGTTGCGCCCGATCCGGATTCTTGACGCCACGAGTGTGTGACAGGTAAAATGGGAGAGAGATCGGAAAGGAGGTGCCCGATGCAGGTCGATAGCTTGGTCAAGACGGTAGTAGACGAAATCCAGAAAGTGCTAAGTGCCACCAGTGTGATGGGTGAACCCAGAACCATTGACGGGGTGACACTGATTCCCGTCATCAGCACCGGATTCCTGTTCGGTGCTGGAGGAGGCGTCGGAAAAGCCGGTGAATCCAGCAAGGGCGAAGGCGAGGCCGGCGGCGCAGCTGGCGGGGTTGGCATCAAAACCGTGGCTGTCGTGGTCATCGACAAGGGCGGAGTCAGGGTAGAGGGCATAAAAGGTGGCCTTGCTACCGTGGCAGAGAAGATCGTGGATAAGGCCCCCGAATTCCTGGGACAGATGATGCCCAAGAAGAAGGAACCCAAGGAAGAGCCGAAACAAGGATAGTGGCAGTTGCCTGCCGGCGTCATCGCAGCGATTGTATTCGGGTTCATAGTCTTCCTGTTCAGCATCCCGCTGGACTTGAGCATTCGCCTGGAAATCCGTGAACGACGGGCCTTGCGGTTCGGGTTTGCCTGGTTCTTCGGCCTGGTCAAGAAGGAGTTCGGCGGGGACAAGAAGCAAGGCAGACGAGAGAAGCCGCGCGTAGCCGGGGAGCAGGTTAGAAAGAGGCCCGGAAGGCGCTGGACCTTTGTTGACCTGCTGCTGATTCGGGGCCTGGCGTCGGCGGTGTTACGCCTGGTGAGGGACGTCTTCCGACGGGTAAGGCTCAAACACCTGAGCATTGACTTCGTGGCCGGGCTTGATGACCCTGCCGATACCGCTCTCGTGGTGGGTTCCTTGTGGGTTCCCGCCTTTCTGCTGAATCAGTCTTCGTCCCATGTCGTAAGGCTACAGCCTTCGTTTGAGGGTGGCCCTGTTCTTCAGGGCGATGCCCGTGTTGTGCTGAGAGTCCGCCCTATCCATCTCGTGCCGCCTATCGTAAGATTCGTCTGTTCGCGCCCCGCAATCAGGCTGCTTCGGTTCATTGTCTCCAGCAGATGGAAAAGAAAGAGATAGCCATAGAAGGCCCCTTGACCATTGCGGGCACCAGAGTGTATGTGGTCGCTGAGGTCGGGATCACCTGCACCTGCAACGACGGCAGGCTGACGTGCTCCGGGTCCAGAAGGCCGATCTACATTCTCATACTCTCGGACTCAGAAAGAAGGGCTCTTACGGTGCGGGGAGAGGAGGTTGCCAGGGAGCAGCTAATAGCGGAGGTTGCCGGTATTGAGGAACTGCTGGACAGCTAGCGTATCTGGCAGGGCTCCGGCCTCGAAGGTGGGCATGGTCCCTCAACAGATGACCGGTACGGCGCACGCGCTGAGTTCTGCCTCGATTGTGGAGCATGCCGCCGCGTTTGGTAGTTTTCATCACGGGTGCGGTCCGCGTTATAATACCCGGTATTCCCGCACACGAAAAGGAGGTGCAGACGAATGACTCCAATTCACGTCCCCGGCCGTGACTCCGGACACATCATGTTGTACGCCCTCAGTACATGTGGCTGGTGTCAGAGGACTAAGAAGCTGCTCGATGACCTCGGAGTTGAATACAGCTATGAGTATGTAGACCAGCTTGATGGTGAGGACAGAGAGGCGGCTGTGAAGGAGATAAAGGGGTGGAATCCCAGTTGTAGTTTCCCCACCCTGGTAGTGGATGATAAGAAGTGCATCATTGGCTACAACGAGCGCGAGATCAGGGAGACGCTGCGAAAGTGAATGAGCAGGATGTAAGCATCGCTGACATCGACCGGCTGCATGATAGGCTGTCCCGGGAGGCCGAAGCCGGCGGCTACCACCTCAATCCGGATGTCGAGTTCACCAAGTGGTTGATAAAGAGCCTGATCCTGAATGAACGGAGGTATGGCTACCGGGCCTGCCCGTGCCGCCTCGCCTCGGGGGATAGACAGGATGACCTGGATATCATCTGTCCCTGTGACTATAGGGACCCCGACCTGAGTGACTACGGCGTCTGCTACTGCGCCCTGTACGTCTCCGATGCTGTTCTGAAAGGCGAAAAGAGGGTAGATATGATACCGGAGCGCCGACCACCCCCCGAACAGAGAAAGGCGCAGAGAGGCAAGCAGGCCAGGAGGCCAGCCGAACTGCCACTGCCCGTATGGCGCTGTAAGGTCTGCGGCTACCTCTGTGCTCGGGAGCAAGCCCCTGAGCTATGCCCCATATGTAAGGCCAGTAAAGACCGATTCGAGCGGTTCATGTAGCCACATGGACACTCAAGTGATGGAACCGACTTCCACCCCTCCCGGAGCGGTCGCCATCTTTGGCTCGGGAGAGATCTCCCCCAGCGGGCGCAGGGTCTACCATCGGCTGTTGAGCAGACTATCCAGACCTGTGCGCATATCCATACTGGAGACCCCGGCCGGCTTCCAGCCGAACTCGGCTCAGGTAGCAGGGAAAGTGGGCGACTTCCTCCGGCTCAGTCTGCAGAATCACCAGCCGCGCGTCGATATAGTGCCGGCCCGCCGGCGCGAAGGCCCGTTCAGCACCGAGGACGAGGGCATTGTCTCTCCCATCCTGTCCTCAGACATGATCTTCCTGGGCCCGGGCAGTCCCACCTACGCGGTCCGCCATCTGCAGCGAAGCCTGGCCTGGCAGACGGTCCTGGCCTGCCATCGTCAGGGAGCGATTCTCGTGCTGGCCAGCAGTGCGGCGATTGCTGCCGGCGTTCAGGCATTGCCTGTGTACGAGATATACAAGGCGGGCGCAGACCTGCACTGGTGCGACGGGCTGGACTTGTTCGGCCCCCATGGCCTTTCTCTGGTCTTCGTTTCGCACTGGAACAATACTGAAGGTGGCGCTGAACTGGACACAAGCCGCTGCTATATGGGACGGGACCGCTTCAGCCGGCTGCTGACTATGCTGCCGTCCGATGCCAGAGTCGTCGGCATTGACGAACATACGGCCCTGCTGGTGGACCTGCTTACAGAGACCTGCTCCGTCATGGGGATAGGCACAGTCACGCTGTTGAGGGAGGGGAGAGAGGATGGCTTTGCAGATGGGCAGACCTTTTCGCTCAGTGAACTGGGCCCTTTTCGCAGCATAGAGACGCAGAGCGGCATCCCGGCTGAGATATGGAACCGCGTTAGGGCGGCCAGGAACCGGGCCGGGCATATCCCGCTGCCGCAGCCACCCGCTGATGTGCTGGCCCTGGTAGAGGCCAGAGAGAAAGCTAGAGCCAGAGGTGACTGGCAGGCGGCCGATGCTCTGCGCGAGCAGATTCTTGTCTCAGGCTGGAAGGTTAGCGACACTCCTGACGGCCCCGAATTGGCACCGCCCTGAGGCGCTCGCCGCCATCAGTTCAACCGGCTGCTCTGGCTGCGCCTGCCGGATGATGCTCCCTACTACGTCTCCCGTTCTCTGACCAGTATGTCCACCACCGAGGGATCGGCCAGCGTGGTGATGTCGCCCAGGTCGTCAACCTGATCGCTGGCGATCTTGGTGAGAATCCTCCTCATGATCTTGCCGCTCCTGGTCTTGGGCAGTGCGTCGGCAAACTGGATCTTGTCGGGCGTGGCTATCGGCCCTATCTGCTTGCGTACGTGGGCCACCAGCGTCTTCTTGAGTTCATCTGACTTCTGGGCGTCCTTCTTCAGGGTAACAAAGGCGTATATGCCCTGTCCCTTGATCTCGTGCGGCATGCCCACCACTGCCGCCTCGACAACCTCGTCGTGCGACACCAGGGCGCTCTCCACCTCGGCGGTGCCGATCCGGTGGCCCGAGACGTTGATGACGTCGTCTATACGTCCCAGCAACCAGAAATAACCATCCTCGTCTATCCTGGCCCCGTCGCCCGTCGTATACACGCCCGGGAACTGGACGAAGTAGGTGTTCTTGAATCTTTCCGGATCGCCGTAGACCCGTCGCATCAGGCCCGGCCAGGGGCGCTTGATTATCAGATTGCCGCCTTCGTTGACGTCTACGGGCGAGCCGTCATCCCTGACAACGGCCGCGTCAACTCCGGGCATCGGCAGCGTGGCCGAGCCGGGTTTGACAGGGGTAGCTCCCGCCAGGGGCGAGATCAGTGCTGCTCCGGTCTCGGTTTGCCACCAGGTATCCACTATCGGGCATTCGCCCTTGCCGATCACGTTGTAATACCACATCCACGCCTCGGGGTTAATCGGTTCGCCGACCGAGCCCAGGATGCGCAGAGAACTCAGGTCATGCTTGTCGGGCCACTCGTCCCCCGCCATCATTATGGCGCGGAGGGCAGTTGGTGCGGTGTAGAAAATGTTAACCCGGTACTTCTCCACGATGTCCCAGAACCTGTCGGGATGAGGATAGTTGGGTACCCCCTCAAACATGACGCAAGTGGCTCCCGCGGCCAGTGGACCATACACGATATATGTGTGACCCGTAACCCAGCCTATATCGGCGGTGCACCAGAACGTGTCCTCTTCCTTGATGTCGAATATCCATTTGAACGTCTGGCAGGCGAACAGCAGGTAGCCGGCCTGCGTGTGCAGAACCCCCTTGGGTTTCCCGGTGCTGCCGCTGGTGTACAGTATGAACAGCGGGTCCTCGGAGTCCATCACCTCGGGCTGGCAGACCAGGTTTATGTCCTCGGCCTGCATCTCCTCGTGCCACCAGTAGTCTCGACCGGATTCCATATTTACTACGATGTCGGCGCGCCGGACCACGATCACGTCCTTCACTCCCGGGCATTTTTCCAGGGCAACATCGGCGTTATCCTTGCTCCGGATGATACGGCCGCCACGGTAATAGCCATCCACGCAGATCAGCATCGTCGAGTCACAGTCCAGAATCCGGTCCCGCAATGCTTCGGCGCTGAAGCCGCCGAACACAACGCTATGTATGGCCCCGATGCGGGCACAGGCCAGCATGGCAATTGGCAACTCCAGAATCATGGGCAGGTAGATGGTTACACGGTCTCCCTTTTTGACCCCGTGCTTACTCAACACATTGGAAAACCTGCACACCCGGTTGTGCAACTGCTGGTAGGTCAGGGTCTGGGTGTCGCCTATGTCCCCTTCCCAGATCAGGGCTGCCTTGTTCTTCCGCCAGGTATTGAGATGCCTGTCCAGGCAGTTGTGCGAGACGTTCAGCTTCCCGCCCACGAACCATTCGTGTTTGGCTTCCTTGAAATCTTCGACCAGCACCTTGTCCCACTCCTTGTACCAATCAAGCTGCCGGGCATGCTCGGCCCAGAACGCTTCAGGATCGGCAAGCGACCTCCGGTAGATCTCCCGGTATTCGTCCAAATTCTTGATGCTTGCCTGTTCGCTCAGTTCCGCGGGAGGATAGAAAACCCTCTTCTCCTCCATCATCGAACCGAATTTCTTCTGCTCCATGGAATGCCGCTCCCTTGTGCTGGTCGGATGTCGGTTTCCGGTCAGTCCGTGCCGGCGTCCGTTACGCCCAGTAGCTGGACGTATGCTCTACGCAGCCTGCCCGATATCACGCAGGCCAGTGCCTGCAGGACCTTGAAGCCTATCTCAGGCTCTCTGCTACACAGGTCCAGCAACTCCTGTCCGCTGAAGGCGATCGTCTTGGTCCGCTCCAGTGTCTTGGAGGTAGCTGTGCAGGTGAAAGGAGGTATCATGGCTACCCAGCCAAAGCTCTGGAAATTGGCCGCCGACTGGACCTGACGTTGTGCCATCGGGCCTACCTCCAGGATAATCCCCACCAGGCCCTCTTCGATCACATAGATCGTATCGCCGATCAGGCCCTGCTTGTGCAGGACCGTCCCTGTCTCGAACTCCTGCTCAGTGCCCAGTGCCCCCACCATCTTGAGTTGCTCATCATCCAGCTCGTGGAATAGGTCTGACCTTTTCAGTACTTCAAGCTTGTCCATTCAGTTACCTCCGAGTTTAGTAGTGCGACCCTTCAGGGGTGGTGCCCCGCTGCCATTCTAAGTTCGGGTTTTGTCCGCTGTGTCACTTTGAGTCCCGGTTCAACGGGACGAAGAATCTAGCCGGAATGAACCCGAATCCTCACCTGCGCGATCTGTATACCCTCTATTCACAGCCTGTCAGCTTTCTGGCAGATCATGGGAATCATAGCAGTAATCGTCGAAATCTCAAAACCCCGAACGCTCGACGGCATAGGATTGTAGGCCCTTGCTGACAGCGCTTTTCGGACAGCATGTCGGTCTCGTGGTAGTCTCTACCGGCAGCGCGGCCGGGCTTAGAACTTGACAGATTTCACAGGGCGCACTATAATGATTATTGACATATGTTCATTATTACTAGCGAAAAATGGGGTGATTATCGATGGCCAGGCCAGCGAAACTGAGATGCGTTTCCCGGTTGCCCAGCGTGGGCTCTTTCAGACCGGTGGGAATTCCGGTGAACAGCCTTGAGAGTGTCAGCCTGTCCCTTGAGGAGTTCGAGTCCATCCGCCTGAGAGATCTGCAAGGACTGGAGCAAGAAGAGTGCGCTGAGCAGATGCGGATCTCCAGGCCCACCTTCCATCGAGTATTGGACTCGGCAAGGAAGAAGCTGGCCGATGCTCTGGTTAACGGCAAGGCGCTTCAGATCGAGGGGGGCAACTTCGAGCTTGCGCAGAGGCTCTTTCGGTGCGGCAATGACGGTCATGAGTGGAATGTGCCTTTTGAGACCATGGTTGAGAAGCGCCCTCTGTCTTGCCCTGTATGCCTTAGCGATGATATAGAGCCCACGCCCCTGCCGCCATTCGGTCGGGGTAGAGGATGCGGCAGGAGATTTCGCGGCGGTAGGTGGCGGCGGTGAATGAACACAGAAAGGAGGTGATCTAAATGCCGTTTGGAGATAGGACAGGACCGATGGGCTTAGGCCCGATGACGGGAAGAGGGGCTGGTTTCTGCGCCAGCTACGGTGCGCCCGGCTTTTCCACAGCCAGGCCAGGTTATCCTTACTACGCGTATGGGTACGGTCGCGGCTATGGTCGTGGCTACGGTCGCGGTTTCGGGCGCGGCTTCGGCCGTGGCTTCGGTCGCGGTTGGCGCAGATGGGGAGCTTATGGCTACCCCGGTTGGTAAGCATTACAGTGTGTTAAGGAGGTGAACTATGCCAGGATTTGATGGAACGGGACCACGCGGGATGGGCCCGCTGACAGGAGGAGGTAGAGGTTTCTGCCGTCCCTGGGGAATGGGGCGCATGTATGGCTTCGGCAGAGGATATGGCTCTGGAAGGGGATACCGGTTTGGCATGGGCATGCCCTATGCAGGGCCTGTGCCATATGGTTATCCTGGAGTACCGGTGGCTGGGGGCCCCGGAGCCTACCCCTATGCTCCTCAAATGACCCGGGAGCAGGAGCTGGATTTCCTGAAGGAGCAGGCGGAAGCAATTAAGGGAGAACTGGATGAAATACAGACCAGAATCGAAGAACTGGAGACCGAGTAAACTGGAAAGAGGTGTATCATGAAAATCGCAGTGTCAGCAACAGCTCCTGGCCTTGATGCCGAGGTAGAGCCTCGCTTCGGGAGATGTCAATACTTCGTCATCGTCGATCCCCAGAGCATGGAGTCTGAAACTGTGGAGAACAGCGGGGCCATGGCTGCCGGCGGAGCAGGCATCAGCACCGCCCAGATGATTGCCGATAAAGGGGTTGAGTTGGTGCTCACCGGCAACTGTGGCCCCAATGCTTACCAGACCCTTTCGGCGGCGGGGGTGCAGGTGGTCACCGGGGTCTCAGGCAAGATACGAGACGCCATTGAGGCTTCTAAGGCAGGCAAGCTCAAACCGAATGCCCAACCCAGCGTCGGTTCCCATTATGGCATGGGTATGGGATCAGGCGCGGCTGGAGGATTGGGTATTGGTCGTGGCATGGGCAGGGGAATGGGCAGAGGCATGGGAGCTGGTATGACGCCGCCGACTGCTTCTCAGCCGATCAGCCCCGAGCAAGAGATAGAGGCGCTTAAATCTCAAACTAAGATGATGACGGACCAGTTGGCTGAGATTCAGCGTCGCATAGCACAACTGGAGGAAAAGAGGATGACCGGGGAATAGCATGATAGTGTCGGTTGCCAGCGGGAAGGGTGGTACAGGAAAGACGCTGGTTGCTACTAGCCTGGCTCTTTCGCTGAGCGGTGATCATAAGGTTCAGTTGCTCGACTGCGATGTCGAGGAGCCAAACGACCATGTCTTCTTGCGACCTGAGATCAGCGGGAGCGAAGCGGTATCGATGCTCGTGCCCCGGGTAGATGAGGCAAGATGCACGTACTGCGGCAAGTGTGCTCAGGTGTGTGCCTATAATGCCATTGCGGTGCTGGGCAAGCATGTGCTGACCTTCTCTGAGCTCTGCCATGGCTGTGGGGCCTGCTCTTATCTCTGCCCCGAACAGGCCATCACCGAGGAGAGTCGCCAGATAGGAGTGGTCGAGTGGGGACACTCAGGATCCCTGGGCTTCGTTCAGGGCAAACTCGCCGTGGGTGAGGCGATGGCGCCACCCGTGATCAGAAAAGTGAAGGGATATGGCGAGAAAGATGGCGTCGTGATCATAGATGTTCCGCCCGGTACATCTTGCCCGGTAGTAGAGGCAGTCAAGGGCAGCCATCTCTGCCTTCTGGTAACTGAGCCAACTCCCTTCGGGCTGAACGACCTGGCCCTTGCCGTGGAAACAGTGCGGGAGCTCGATATCCCCTGCGCGATCGTGCTCAACCGGGCCGGTGTCGGCGACAGCAAAGTGGAGCAGTACTGTGGCGAACAGAACATACCTATTCTGCTTACCATCCCCTTAGATACTGAAATCGCTCGTCTCTACTCACGTGGTGTCACCTTGGTCGAGGGTATGCCGCTGTGGAAGCCTCGCTTCCTCCAGCTCCTTGCCGGGATCATGGACATAGTAGATGAAGGAACTCGTAGTACTAAGCGGTAAAGGCGGCACGGGCAAGACCAGCATCGTCGGCTCGCTGGCGGCTCTGGCACACAAAAAGGTGCTTGCCGACTGCGATGTCGACGCCGCAGACCTGCATTTGTTGCTCAGTCCTTCAGAGAGACAGAGGCATGAGTTCTGGAGCGGGCAGGTAGCCTACGTAGACGCAGACAAATGCAACGAGTGCGGCCTCTGCCAGGAACTCTGCCGCTTCAAGGCTATCAAGGACTTCCGGGTTGACCCGGTATCCTGTGAGGGTTGCGGCTTCTGTTCACAAGTCTGCCCGACCGAAGCCATCAGCATGCAGGAGAATATGGCCGGCTACTGGTATATCTCTGATACGAGGTATGGTCCTCTTGTACACGCCCGGCTGGGCATAGCTCAGGAGAACTCGGGGAAACTGGTGGCACTGGTCAGGCAGCAGGCAAGGCGCATTGCCCAGGACGGAGATTTCGACTATATTATCAGCGATGGCCCGCCCGGCATTGGCTGCCCTGTGATCTCTTCTCTCTCTGGAGCAAACCTGGCCCTTCTGGTTACTGAGCCCAGCCTCTCCGGCATGCACGATCTGGATAGAGTGCTCGGCGTCTGCCGCCACTTCGGAGTCCCGGCCTCGGTGTGCATAAACAAATACGACTTGAACGAGGAGAATACCCGGCAGATTGAGAGCCAGTGCCTTAGCCAGGGGATCGAGCTTGTAGGCAGAGTTCCTTTTGATAACGTTGTCACCGAATCGATCGTGCAGGGCGTGCCGGTGGTCGAATACTCTGATGGCAGTGTCACCAGGGAGATACAGGCGATCTGGCGCAGGCTCTCCGTGATGCTGGCGAATGGCAGGAGCGAGTAGTATTCTTCTCTGCTGATTAGCCCGGCATGACGCGTCGATTAGTGGGGCAGAGCATGGCACCTAATACAAGTTTGGAAAGGAGTTAGCGCGAGAGATGCCGATTCACGACTTCAGATGTCTCCAGTGCGGTAAGGTCTCGGAGTTGCTGGTTAGGGGTATCGGTCAAACCCCACGCTGCCCGGATTGCGGCAGCACCGATCTCGACAGAATGATGTTCTCATCGTATCTGGTCAAAACCAGCAGTCAGTCCCCCGGCACCACCTGCTGTGGTCAGGCCGAGCGTTGCGATGCGCCCCCTTGCTCGACCGGAGACGCCTGCCGTCATCATTAGATACTGGAGAAGACAAACAGTAAAAGGAGATTACTATGAGATACGCTATACCTGTAAGCGGCGGGATGGTATCGCCGCACTTCGGTCACTGCGAATACTTCGCCCTGATCGATGCTGATGAAACCAAGAAGCAGATAGTCAAGAAAGAGCTTGTTCCGTCGCCGGGACATCAGCCGGGGCTGCTGCCTGAGTGGCTGGCGGAACAGGGCGTTGCCTTTGTTATCGCCGGTGGCATGGGCTCCCGGGCGCAGGGCCTCTTTCAGCAGCACCGCATAGGGGTCATTGTCGGTGCCATGGAGAGCGATCCCGAGAAGGCAGTCCTCAGCTATCTGAACGGACGCCTGGCTACGGAGGGTAACATCTGTGACCACTAGGAACTGGAAATGGAGGCAAAACCATGGCAAATGAAGATCAAGTAAGGGAGCGCCTGGCAGAGGTGCTGGTGCCCACTGTCAAACGAAGCCTGGTCGATTTGAACCTGGTGCGCGAGGTGGCCTCTTCGAATAAGACGGTGAACGTTACTCTGGCCTCGACCGGGCTGGCGCCAGATGCGCAGGCCTGGATCAAAATTAAGACGAAAGAAGTCCTTGAGAAGCTGCCTGAGGTAAATGAGGCCACCGTCGAGTATACCGATGCCAGGGCCAAGGACCTCAACCAGATAGACCACATCGTGGCCGTGATGAGTGGCAAAGGAGGCGTTGGTAAATCTCTGGTGTCGAGCCTGCTCGCCATTGCCCTCAGGCGCAAAGGGCATGAGGTAGGCATTCTGGATGCCGACATCACCGGACCCAGCATACCCAAGATGTTCGGGCTCACCGACCGGCCCAGTGGCAATGAAGGTGGCATACTGCCGGTGCTCTCCAGGTCGGGGATCGAGGTCATGTCCATCAACCTTCTTCTGCCCGGCGAGGACGATGCCGTTATCTGGCGTGGCCCCCTGATCGGCAACACAATCAAGCAGTTTGGCGAGGATGTGCTCTGGGGCAAGCTCGACTATCTGATCGTCGATCTCCCGCCGGGAACCGCCGACGCTCCGCTCACGCTCATGCAATCGTTCCCGATTTCGGGCGTGGTCGTAGTCTTCACCCCTCAGGACCTGGTTGAGATGATTGTACGTAAGGCTGTGAACATGGCCAGGACCATGGACAAGCGCGTTCTGGGCGTGGTTGAAAATATGAGTTATCTTTATGTGCCCGAGATCGATAAGAGGATCGAGATATTTGGGCGCAGCCGTGGCGAAGAGATGGCCCGGGCCGTCAACGCTCCACTTTTGGGCCAGTTGCCCATTGATCCCAAGCTGGCCAGGCTCTGTGATGAGGGCAAGATCGAGGAATATGACGGTGAAATCGTTGCCGGGCTGGGCGAATCCCTGGTTCGTGTGCTGTCGACTGCCGGCAAGTAAGCAGGAGGCGTGAGAAGATGTCTACCGACCCTGATGACCTGCAGAAATTAATCCTGGCTGATGCCCGCAACATCTACACTGAGTTAGTGGTCGACCACGCCATGGCTCCCAGGAACCTGGGCGCTTTGCCCGATGCCGACGGATTCGGCAGCGTGCTGGGACCCTGTGGCGACACGATGGAGATATGGCTTAAGATCGAGGATGACGTCATTGCCGCTGCCAGCTTTATGACCGATGGTTGCGGCCCTAGCATTGCCTCGGGCAGCATGGTCACTGAGATGGCCAGAGGCAAGAGCATCA
>JACUUR010000045.1 GCA_014859205.1 Dehalococcoidia bacterium
AGAAGCTGCGCTGCCCGCTGATGTCCTGAAGTATCTCGTCTGCCAGATTGCGCAGGACCTCCCACTGCAGGTCGCTGGTGTCCTGGAACTCGTCCAGCAGCCAATGGTCGAGCTTGCAGTCGAGCCGGTAGTCTATGTAGAGCCGGGCCTCCTGCCCGGGCGTGCGGCTGAGCACGCTGACAGAGCTGTCCCGGTTTCCGGCAGTGAGCAGGTACTGAGCGTCGGTGAAGGTGAGTTGCCCCCGCCGGCGGACCATATCATCGTAGAACTGCTCGTACTGGTGCAGGACCTGGTAGAGGCCCCGGGTCCTGCGCACCGCGGCGCGAAGCTCGACACCCATGACATGCCTGAGTAACGTGAACAGCAGCCGGCACTGTGCGGCAGTCAAAGGATACTCTCCCCTGTCATAGCGTAGGGTCATCTGTCCGCGCTCCAGGTCCTCGAGGCCGGCCAGGAGGGACTGGAAGACCACCGTCTTGCTTAGGGGATCGTCCCAGTATGACGATTCCCCGTAGCCGCTGCAGAAGTCGACTATCCTGGCCAGGCCCTCCGTCATCCTGTCCGTGAACCCGGAGGCCTGCAACGAGGCCTTGAGGTCAGCGGCGGCAGCGGCAAGGTCGCCTGCCGGCTTCAACCAGGGTGACCCCTCGGGCCATATCGTGGCCTCCTCGCCCCACTGTTCGGCTTCTGGCATCAGACAGTAGCGCTCTCTGAAGCCACTGATGAACCCCTCCAAGCTCATGTCCAGATTCTTCGTCTCCTGTCCAAAGGTGGCCTGCCGGAATGCCTCCAGGAATGCCTGCTGAGCCGGCCCGGCAACACGGCGATGATTGAAGATGAGACTCAGCACCCTGCGGGTGGCGGCCTTGGCATCGCCGCTGTCGCTGTCCATGATCTGGAAGCCCGACGGGATGCCCAGCTCCATGGGAAAGGACTTCAGTATGCCCACGGTGAAGCTGTCCAGCGTGCTGATATGCAGGCTGTGTATGCTGACTAGGAGGCTGCGCAACAACCTCAGGAAGTCCTGCTGTCCAAAGTCGATCTTGCCGATCAGGCCTCCGGTCCCGCGGGCCCCTTCGGGTGAGGCGGAGGCGTCGCAGAGGTACTTGACCACCGAGTCGAATATCTCGCCTGCCGCCTTCCGCGAAAACGTCAGGGCGATGATGCGGTCGGGGCTAACTCCATTGGCCATCAGTCTGATGTAGCGGTGGGCGAGCTGAAAGGTCTTACCCGAGCCTGCGGAGGCCGAGATGGCCACGTGATCAATGCCGCTTCTCGTCACTACGTGTCTCCCCTCATGAATGCCTCGAAGGCCTCCACGTCGACGCAGTCGGGGACGTCTGCCGGAAACAGGCTCTCGAAATCGTCGTATTCCACCTTCTCTATTGGTGGCCAGAACCTGCGCCTTCGGATATCCTCGATTATTGACTCGGCACATGCCACGGCAGATTCAAGCAGGTGGTCATCAAGGTCCTGCCAGATCATCACTCGAGTCTCGTCGATGGCCTGAGGGAGATTGAAGTAGCCGACTTCAATCCTGCTGCCCGAATACTTGTCCCGGGGAAGCAGTATTCTGTACAGCGGCAATTGCAGGTCGATCCAGCGCTTCGCTTTGCCGTCCACGCTGACCTTCATGTAGTCGGCTATCTCATCTACTACCGAGGCGAGGTGCGTCTCCTCCGGGTTTCTCGGCCTGTCGGATGTCTTGTAGTCGAGAATCCGTATCTCGCCAGTCTGGCTGTGCCTGTCGATGCGGTCGATCCTGCCGCTGACGGGCAGGCCGCAGAGCTCGGCCGAGATTCTGACCTCGGAGTCCAGTATCCGCCAGCCCCCCTTGACCAGGCCAACCTGCACCCGCGCCGCGGCGCGCAGCCGCTGTCGGGCGGCATCGAGCTGGATCCTTATCTGCAATGGCAGCGGGCGCCCGAACCGTTCGGCCACATGCTTCTCCGCTTCAGCGCAGAGGAAGTCAGCCAGTTTGACATAATCTTCGCATGTCGCCATCTCATCGCTTCGTGTCATGCTGGCCAGCACATCATGCACCAGCGACCCGAAATCTAGCGCGTCCATCTCCACCTTCTCGTCGTCGAGGTCCTCCATGCCCAGGATGATCTTGAGATAGAAGCGGAACGGGCAGGCGAGGTAGTCCCTGAACTGGGTGACTGACAGTCTTCTGGGGGCAAGCCCGTCGGCTACAGTATCCGTGGGCGGGTCTGCCCGCAGACGGAAGCTGATGGCCGGCGGGTAGCTGTCCGGCTCGTCATCCGGGTCGCCGAAGAGTCGTCTCGCACGCCCGACAAGCTCTGTGTCTCTGCAACGAAAGAGAAGACGAGATGGCTTCAGGGGATCCCGCGTGGCGCCCGTCTTACTGACCAGGAAACAGACACGGCCTTCGTCCCGGTGCGACTCGACAAGTGTCCGCATGAGGTAGGCATCTCTGGCCAGACGGTCGGCATCGCAGCGCAGGCCCAATTGCTTTCGGAGCGTGTCGGGCAGAAAGACGGCACTGAGATGGCTATCCGGAACGAAGCCGTCGTTCATTCCCGTGACGATCATCAGGCTTGCGCCGTTCCAGGGCAGCTCCAGCCAGCCCTCCAGGTCGATCACGGCGCCCTTGCGCTCAACATAGTAGGGCTGTTTCGACAGCCTCTGCAGCAGTAGCGCCAGAGCGTCTGCTTTGTGGATGCCGAGCCTGTCGATCACGTCGCTGGTCAACTCCCGAAGCGTGTCGTCTATCAACTCGGAGGCGGCTATGAACTCGTCATGCTCGGGATTGCCTGGTTTCACCGTCTTGACTTCATACAGCGTCTGCAGCAGCGACCGTACTGCGGTGTCCATGTCCTGTTGCTGGAACGAGTCCAGTTGTTCCTGAACGAACGCCACGGCCCTGCGAAGATTGCGGAATCCGGAGCGGCGTTCGTGACTGCGCGGGCCTAGCGCAAGGTGGCGGGTTATGTCCTCCATGCCCAGTGGCAGGCGTTCATTCTGGAACTCGTCCAGTTCCTGCAGCAGCCATCGTGTGGCCAGAGTGTGCCTCTGGTTCAGAAAGGTGAGCACATCTATGTGGCGCAGAAATGCGCTGAAGCCGGCGTACGTCCTTTCGGTGACCAGTGCATGGAAGGACTCGAGCAGACGGTACAGCGGGTGTCCGGTCATGCTCCTGCCGGCGGGGTCAAAGGCGACCAGGTCTTCCTCAGCCAGGTCCGCTGTCAGGAAGGGCTTAATGTCGCTATTGGGCACGCCCAAGGCAATATCGGCGGGGCCGAAGCGATGGCTCTCCTCGGCCATGATGTCGACGACCTTGCGGCTCTGCGACATCAACGAAGCGGTCAGGATAACGTTGCGGTCGGCCTCCGGTATGGCGATCTCGCTATCGTTCCATTTCTCGGTGATGGGTCGTCCCCATTCATCGAAGTGGTCGGCCATCGATTCGGGGGCGTGCACCAGAACATCGATGTCTACACGTGAGGCCAGCCTTTCCAGCGCACGCAGTGTGAGGGGAGTCGGATCCGGGACTGCGGCCACCACGATCCGCTCGACCCCCTCGGCGGGCTCCGGCCGTTCCGCCCGGCGCATTGTCATATGGCACCGGTCCTGCAGTCCGAGTTCTGCCAGCCGGGCCAGGTAGGCAGCCTCCAGTCCGGCCATGTCGGACCAGCGTTCCCGTTCCTCCAGGATACTGCCATAATCGACATGGATGTCTGCTATGCGGAGTCCTCCTTGCGCCAGGGTATCACGCAGCGTTTGGAGCAGACCGGCTGTGCCCATCGCCCAGGAAAACGACTGCTCGGGCATTGGCGGCGGAAAGAAATCGCTGTACTGGCTGAGGTCGGCTGTCATCAGCACGTTTGCCCAGACCGCCGTCACCTCCGTCTCGCTGGCCACCCTAGCGGGCTCCTGCTCTGGGTCCAGGAAGAAGGCGGGCGTAACCACCCGTGGCGATAGCAGCGCTGTGTTCTGGCTGGCGCAATGGGTGGCCAGAGCTTCCCGCAGCCTGCGCCCGGCCTCCATGGTGGGCGTGACTATGAGTTGGCCCTCCATGTCAACAGGGCCTGAAAGCTGCGACGGCAGGAGAAACTGCCTGACCTTGTCAGCGACCGGCTCATCCCAGCCCAGGAAATGCCGTTGTATGGCCATGAGTTAAGTCCCCCGATTGATACGGAGCTTTGGTATCATATGACTGGTGGACCTATTATAACCCAGTTGAAGGCTGTGGCGTCTGTGCTGTTTGATCGACAGTTGGCGCGGGAAAGGTTGGGCTACTGAGGGAGGATAGACGGTTGACTGAGATGCCCGGTGGGCGGTGGCAACCTCTTCACGAGAGGTCTATTTGACCGACTGTCAGCAGCCGGGCTCCCCCGGATGCCCGCAGCACCTCTGGCGCCGGCCTATCTTTATCATGTTGTTGCGCAGGACCAGATAGAGCTTCCTGCGGAGGGGCATCTTGACCGACATATTTGTGAAGATATCCCTCAGCATGGGCCCGGTTTCTCCTCAGGAATCACGTTGGTGTGTTGATTGAACACGCCGGGGCTCCAGGGGTCTGGTGCAGCATGAGTTGAGTCACCGTTGAGATGCGGTCCCGCTTCGCACTCTGTAACCCCCGCCTATGCGGCAGCAGGTTTGTGCCTCAGCTCGGAGAGCTGCCTGAGATGCGACTTCTCCTCGGCTATGATCTTGTCTACCGTTGCCTGTCCCCGCTGGGGCATCAATTCTTTCATCATGTAGTAGAAGAGTATGGCATCCTTTTCCGCGCCAATGGCCAGTTCCAGCGCCTTGATGTCACTGTCGGCCTGGGTGGCCAGTTCGCTGCTGACCAATTCATCGCTGAAGATGGCGGTGTCAACCAGCGCCTGAAGATAGTCTGAGTATTCCTCGGCGTATCCCTCGGGGATCTTGTATTTGTCGACCTCGTCGAGCATACCCTGGAACACCTGGATGTGGTCCCTCTCCATGTCAGCCAGGTACTGAAAGGTCTTGCGGGCCGAATCACTGTCGGCCGACCTGGTCATAATGTCGTAGAAGGCAATCCCCCTTCTCTCGTTGCCGATAGCTATGTTCAGGAGCTCGCCGGTGGAAAATGTGATGGACATTCTTCAGACACCTCCTTAGTTCTGTGTCGTAACTGGTCTGCTGTCGCTGACAAGCCGAGAACCATGGCTTTCCAGGCCGACCCATCCAGCGATTTGAGCACATATTGTAGCCTGTTCCAGAAGATGAGACAAGGCGATGCGAGGACGAGGGCTTTGCGGTTGGCCAAAAGGCCGCTATAATAAGGGCAACCTTGCCATCGGTCGGGCGGTATTGCCGCGGGAGCGAGGTTCGGGCCGCAGAGGTGCGGCGTCTCAGGGGAGTGCTGGCATGACGAAGAGCTATCTCGACCACACGGCAGCTACGCCGCTTCTTCCCGAAGTGCGGGAAGCCATGATGCCGTATCTGGGCGATATCTTCGGCAACCCGCAGTCTCTGCACGACTGGGGAGACGGGGCGCGGGAGGCTCTGGAGGCGGCCCGCGAACAGGTGGCGGGGCTTATCGGCGCCAGGGCAGACGAGGTGGTTTTCACGGGCAGCGGCACGGAGAGCAATAATCTGGCGGTGAAGGGACTGGCGCTGGCGCAGCAAGGCAAGGGCAAGCATGTGGTGGTTTCCGCCATCGAGCACTTCTCCGTTCTGCACTCGGCCAGAACACTGGCAAAATGGGGGTTCGAGGTCAGTGAGGTCCCGGTGGACAGACACGGCATGGTGGACCCGGACGATGTGCGGCGCATCTTGAGAGATGACACTGTGCTGGTGTCGGTGATGCATGCCAACGGGGAGGTCGGCACCATCCAGCCCGTCAAGGAGATAGCCGCGATAACAGGCGACCGCAAAATCCCCTTCCACACCGATGCCGTAGCTACTGCGGGCACGCTTCCCGTTGATGTGATCGCGCTGGGGGTTGATGCCCTTAGCCTGGCCGCGAACCAGTTCTACGGCCCCAAGGGCGTGGGCGCACTGTGGGTGAGGAAAGGGGTTCGGATCATCCCGCTTCTCGACGGCGGCATTCAGGAAGGAGGGAGGCGGGCAGGGACCGAGAACGTTCCCGCTATCGCAGGCATGGGCAAGGCGGCAGAACTGGCCCGGCAGCACATGGCTGAGCGGATAAACCGGCTGGTCCCTCTGCGTGATCGCCTGCTCAAGGAGCTAGCGGCGAGGATCGGACATGTGGTGGTGACCGGTCATCCCGGGAACCGCCTTCCCGGTCACGCCAGCGTCTGCGTGGAGTTCATAGAAGGCGAGGCCATGCTTATGCTGCTGAACGGCAAGGGGATTGCCGTGTCCAGCGGCTCGGCCTGCACCTCGCGGGCGCTCAAGGCGTCGCACGTGCTTATTGCCATGGGACTTCCTCATGAAATCGCGCAGGGTTCCGTTCTGTTCACTTTGGGTATAGAGAACACTGATCGGGATATAGACTATCTTCTGGAGGCAATGCCGCCCATAGTTGACAGGCTGCGCCAGATGTCGCCGCTCTATGATAAGTTTATGAAAGCCAGCAGAGGAGGCAACTGATATGCCGGTATACAGCGACAAGGTAATGGAGCATTTCACCAACCCTCGTAACGTGGGAGAGATCGAGGACGCCGATGGGATTGGAGAGGAAGGCAATCCCGTCTGTGGTGATATGATGACGTTCTACATCAAGGTCAAGGATGACCGGCTGGAGGATGTCAAGTTCAAGACCTTCGGCTGCGGTGCTGCCATCGCTGTCTCCAGCATGGTCAGTGAGATGGCTAAGGGCAAGACGCTGGAAGAGGCGCTGAAGATCACACCCCAATTGGTGGCCGATCAACTGGAGGGGCTGCCCAAGAACAAGTTTCATTGCTCCAACCTGGGAGCCCAGGCTTTGCACAAGGCGATCCAGGACTACCTCAGCAAACACAAGAAGGGAGGCAACGATCATGGAAAGTAAACCGGGAGAGACAAAGAAGGGCTGCGCATGCCCCTATTGCGACGCGGAGATAGGTGGGGAGTTGTCGTTTTGTACGGTGTGTAAGATAGAGATTCCCTACTGCCCGAAATGCGGGCAACCCGTAGCCCGGGACAGGCAGGAGTGTCCTCATTGCGGGGCCGACCTGACAGGCGAACCGACTCAGGGAGGTTGATGATATGGAGGAAAGCAACCCGGCGGGCGAGATCAGCGAAACCCTTGACTGTATAGGCCTGTACTGCCCGATGCCGATTCTCAAGACTCGCGAGAAGATGGACGAGCTCGGAGTCGGTGAAGTGCTGGAGGTGCTGGCCGATGATCCCGCGTCTGAGCCGGACATCAAGGCCTGGGCAAAACGGACCGGGCAGCGACTGCTGAGCGTAGATAGGACCGACGAGGGCTTCAGGTTCTTGATACGAAAGACGAACTAGGAGGTTAGCAACATGGCTAAGAAGAAGATACTGTACGTGCAGACGAGCGGAGTGGATACCCCCAAACGCCTGTATTCGCCCTTTGTGTTGGGCATGACCGCCAAAGCCATGGACATAGATGCCACGATCTACTTCTTGGGATTGGGCATCACGGTAGTCAAGAGGGGCATGGCAGAGACAGTCAAGGAAGGCGAGTTTCCCAGCCTGAAGGAGATCATGGACCAGGCCATAAAGGCCGGGGTCGAATTGCTGGTCTGCGAACAGAGCACACAACTGATGAGGATGGAGAGGGGCGACTTCATCCCCGAGGCCAAGGTGGTGGGAGCGGCCACGCTGAATGACCTGGTGCTCGACGCCGATGGCACCATGTGGTTCTAGGTCGGTAACCGGTCTGCACGGTCGGCCCTGTACTCTCCTCTCAACGCGGGAGAGATATGCCCGGCCGGGCTGAGCTATCCGTTACTACATCAGCCGTGTCGGGATAACTAGGTATGGCGGCTAAACTGGAGTTTCTGGGACGCATTCCGTACTTCTCCGATCTCGGCCCTTCTGAGCTCGAGTCGGTTCGAAAGCTCATCTTCGAGAAGACCGCTGACAGGGCGGAGGCGCTGCTACTTGAAGGGGAGTCGCCCGAGCATCTGTATTTCGTTGCTTCGGGTGTGGTCAAGGTGTTCAAGACCTCCGCCGAAGGGAAGGAGCAGATACTGAGCATAGTGCGACCTGGGGAGTCCTTCAATGACGTGGCCGTCTTGGATGGTGGCCCCAACCCCGCCGGTGCCCGTGCCATGGGCCCCGTCCTTCTGTTCGGAATCAAGAAGAACGACATGGCCATGCTGCTCCGTCACCATCCGTCGATAGCCCTGAATGTGGTTAGAGTGCTGGCAGCAATGGCACGTCGCCTCATAGCGCTGGTCGAGGACCTGTCCTTCAGACATGTCATCGGCAGGGTGGCACGGATATTGCTTGAGCACGCCGGGGGCGAAATGGGCGGTGGGCCACGGCTTACCCAGCAGGAAATGGCAGCTATGGCAGGTACTGCCAGAGAGGTAGTGGGCAGATCGCTGAAAGCACTGGAGGAGGAAGGGGTGATCAAACTGGACCGCCACCGCATAGTGATTGTGGATAAGGAAGCCCTTCAGAGCATCATGGAGGTGCCCTCGTGAGACATAAGTCACTGACGGATGCTGGGGCTATCATTAAGATAAAAACGATGGAGAGTGAGAAGCGTGTTTGAGAGCCCTGTCATAGACACCCATAAGTGCGATGGGTGCGGTCTATGTGTAAGCGTGTGTCACCTGGACGGCCTGGCCGTGGTGGCAGGGCTTGTTGCCGTCGTGGGAGAGGTTGAGTGTGACTGGTGTGCGGACTGCGAAATTGTCTGTCCCACAGGTGCCATAAGCTGTCCCTTTGAGATAATCATCCTTGAACGCTAGTTATTGACAGGGAAGCCAGGCGTTCTGCCGTCCGTTCGGGCCAACCCGGTCTGTCGTGATCGCATTTTTCCCCGTCGTTCGGTGGGGCCTTCATGAGACAAAAGTCGCATACACCCAGTGCGTCCGCACATATAATAGGCTCACAGCCGAAGCGTGACAAAGCTGAGGCTGTGAAGGAGGCTGAAGATGATAGCAGTTCTTGAAGAAGCTAAGGATCTGGAGAGGGTCTCTTATGATGGCGGCGATTCTGATCTGGGCGAAGGAGGTGTTGGCCGGGGAGAGGAACTGGATCGCGGGGGGGTTCGCTCACAGAAGCGAGAGTTTGAAACCGGTGATGACGTCCTGAACCTGTATTTTGGCGAAGTAGGGCAGACTCCCCTGCTCAATGCGGGTGAGGAAAAGCTGCTGGGCAGACAGATAGAGGACGGGAAGCATCTCGCCCGACTTGAGGATGATCTGGCGCAGGATGGTGCAGCGCCCTCGGCTGTCGACCTGGTTGTGGCATTGTCGGAGCGCCTGAGTCGGGTTCGGTCGCTGTCTCAAGCTCTGTACAGGTATGTTGGAGTCCCCTCTGAGGCGAGCATAACAGAGCAGTTGACGCACGCGGATGTGCGGCGTGCCGTCGATGGCCATATAGATGAGGGCCTATCTACTGCTATAGCTGAGATGACGGGCGAGGATCTGACCGAGATCGAGGGTGCACTTGTTCAACTGTCGCTTGATAGTCGGCTAATGCCGTGGCACGTCATGGAAGAGGCTGGCCAGAGCAGCAGCGTAGCTGACTTCGAACAGGTGTTGCGGTCTCCCCAGTCTCGCGATCAACTGGAGAGTCGTCGCTCGGAGATTGCCCGGCACTTCGAGCAGGTACGAGAGAGGGCACGGAAGGCGACCAATCAGATGATCCAGGCCAATCTTCGCCTGGTGGTTAGCGTTGCCAAGGGCCATGCCAACCGGGGCGTACCTCTGCATGACATAATACAGGAAGGCAATATAGGGTTAATGCAGGCGGTGAAGAAGTTCGATCATCGCAGAGGCTACAAGTTCAGCACCTATGCTATTCCCTGGATCTGGCAGGCAATCAACAGGGCAGTTAACGAGCAGTCGCGCCTCATTCATCTGCCCGGGTACCTGATCGATGACTTGACAAAGATGGCCCGTGTGAGGAGCAGCCTGTGTCAGGAGTTGGGTCGCCAGCCTACTGAGGCAGAACTCTCTTCCGAAATGGGGCTGCCACTGGAGAAGATAGAGGCTCTGATTAACTTGAATTCCGGCGGGCATGTCTCCTTTGAGATGCCTCTGGGAGAAGAGGGGAGCCGGCTCGGTGAGTTCATCGCAGATGACGATATCGAGCAGCCTGAGGAGTTGGCCGCCACGAGTCTTCTCAGCGAGGAGTTGAGCAGAACGCTTGAGTCGCTGACACCACGTGAACGGCGGGTGATCGAGTTGAGGTTCGGACTGGGCGATGAGTACAGCCACACCCTGGCGGAGGTGGGCACCGAACTGGGTCTGACCAAGGAGCGGATACGCCAGATAGAGAAGGAAGCGCTGGCCAAGCTGCGCCACCTAAGCCACAGTCGCGAGTTGATCGGATATTTGGGATGATCCATCTCGTTCTTCTCTGCCAGCCGTAGCTACGTCATAGGCTGGCGGAGAGGGCGGGATTCGAACCCGCGGTCGGGAAACCCGACACACGCTCTCCAGGCGTGCCTGTTAAACCACTCCAGCACCTCTCCGTACTGGCTTAGTCTGTGTCACTACTGATACCTGCTAGACAGCAGGTCCAGCTTGTCGGGCGTAGCCTCGGCGTAGGCTGGCGGAGAGGGTGGGATTCGAACCCACGAGGCATTTCTGCCTACCGCTTTTCGAGAGCGGCACCTTAAACCACTCGGACACCTCTCCTGAAGCTAGTCTCGCCCACCCTGGCTGAACATAATCCGTCTCTGCTAACGATTTGCCGGCAGTGTTCGGCCCCCCGGCCCGCTTGACCCGAGGCATAATTATACTTCGGCTATGCAGGTTTATCAAAGGTCGTCCCTGCAGCAACCCGTCTCAGAGCATTGACCGTCCGCCCTCAGTGCTGTACAGTATCAACTCGAGTCCACCGCGAAGTGGCTATCTCTACCGTTCAGCTTCACTTCGGACGATACGGTGTTCTGCTCCGGAAGTGAAGTCTGCAAGGAGGCTAATGTGAGAATAGCAGCCGGCATTGTGTTGATGATCATCGGTGTCTTCTCTGCAGGTGCCCCGCAGGCGTTGGCTACGGCGATAGCCATGGCAAGGATGGAGTCGCCGACAGCCTATCCCGCTGCCTCTATCGAGGCATTAACCGTATTACTGATAGGGCTAGTCGTAGGGGGCGGTACGTGCATATTGCTGAAGAGGGCTTGGTGGTGGGCCTTCGTGGCCAGCCTCTGCGCCGTAGTAGTCGGGGTCATCACCGTGTTGTTCCCGCATTACGCGCCGTTCGGCCCCTGGATCCTTCTCATCCCGGCGGGATGGTACACCTTCACCGGCGTGCTGGTTACGCTGCTCTCCGCTCTGCTGGTCGTTTTCTTGGTCAAGCGCAGGAGTGAATTCTAGGCCTGAACGGATTCCCGGTGGGGCGTGGCCCGGTCATCAGAGCCCGTTACCCTGGCTCCGAGATGGCGCGGGATGTGGGCAGCCAGAGACCGTGAGGAGCTAGAGCGCCCTTTCGAAGACGCAGTACTTCTTCTTAACCCTGAAGCCGATTCTCTCGTAGATCTTCATGGCCTCGCTTGTATTGTAATCGTCGACGCCCAGCATGGCTTTGGTCATGCCTCTGGCCTGAAGGGCTTCCAGGCCATGTATCATCAATCTGGTAGCTATGCCCCTTCCTCTGTGCGCCCTCAAGACTCCGATGCTGAAAACATCCCCGGCTTTCACCCCCTTCTCCAGATTGTACCTCTCGTCTATGCCCACACCGACGTAGCCGACGCCCTCGTTGTCCAGCAGGGCAAAGAAGACCTCCTGTTCCGAGAGGTATGGATGGGACAACAGGTTTGAGCGCGTCTCCTCCAGCGTGCGGGGACGAAAGTTGAAGTGTTCGCTGAAGCTCTCGTTGATGAGCCGGTTCAGAAGCTTGACATCCCCTTCCAGTGTCTTCTGAATGGGCCTAATGGCTACTTGCCCGCTCTCCCCGATGTCATGTCGAACCTCTGCGAGGTCCATCTCCATCATGCTGAAGACCCGAACCGGCTTGAATCCTCGCTCTTCAAGAAGCTCTATGTAGTCTGTCTCCACGGACTCAACCCCGGTCTGTGCCGTTGTCATCCCGCGGGCCTTGAGGTCGCTCTGTGCCGTCTCGATCAGTTGTTGCTCAAATCCCCGGCCGCGAAAGTCAGGGATGACGCCAAAGCGTATGAAGCCTTTGGCGTCGGTTCTTAACTTGTCCACATGAGCGTGAACCATGCCGACAGGCCTACCATCAAGCTCGGCTATCACTATTCCTTCGGGGTCGAAGTCCGGGCGCTTCTCCTCCATAACGAACTCCTCCACCGTGATGGCCCTCCATTCCTCATGGTGTTTGTTGGCTGAGTTCAGTACCTCAACCCAGACGGGTTCATCCACGCCCTGTACGAAATGCCGCATACTCAACATGATTGCTTACCTCCAAAGCCCGGACGTCCAGGCGTCTCGTGCATCAGACGTTGCCGTTTGACACGGTTGGATGCCACAGGGTGATCCCGGGTGAGCATGATGTGTCCTGAGAGTTGCTCATTGTGGCCCGGAACGGGCAATTATAGCAGGCGTGGGGCGATTCTTCTACTCAAGGCGCAGTGATGTTGATATATCAGGGATCATCGGTCGGTGGGGGAAATAGGGTGGATGAACGGGGAATTCAGGATCTGGCGATGAGTAATCGCCGCACTCCGGCATTGTGGCCACATCCCAGACTATGATACTCCCGAAGTACCGGCCGTCGAACCGTTGCCCGGGCTTCAGACCGCCCGTGGCCAGAGCGTGGTATGCCTCATCGGCGATTCTGGGATACTGGATTATGCGCAAGCCCGGACAGGCACCATCAGGTTCATCACAGCAATCGCATCCATACTGCTTCTGCCTTTCTCCGTTGGGCGGAGTGCATTCCACCGGCACCCAGAGCTCTCTCCCTCCAACCTCTACCACGATAAACAGCCAGTGATGCAGGCCCCTCCTTCCATCCGGGTATTCGAAGGTGTAGGTCATAGCTCGCTTCACTGTGAAGCATTTCCTGGCCAGTTCGGCGGCGGTATAGTCGGAGAAACTATCGCACTCATATTCCCTTCTTATGTACTCGTGCTGGTCGTTGATCCCCTCAAGGGCTTCATCGGTCCTCGACGACTCCACCCGCCATGCCTGAAGCTGAGACGGTGTCAGATCTCCGGGATGCAGAGGAGATACCTCGACCCAAACATCCCGAACGCAGGCAGTCTGAACAAGTCCGATCAGCAGCAGCGCGATAAGCGACGCTGCAGTGACGTGTAACACACGACGAGACATTGTGGTTTTCTCCACCGCTCAGCGCTCCTTGTTTTCTACGTGATGCACCGGTTGATGGTCGTTAGCTGTGGTTTCTCATGGTCTCGTGCTCTGCTGAACGTCGTGCAAGCAGCCGCGATGACCTCATCCACGCACATGACCATCTGATCTGTGCAGCCCCCGAGATGTTATTGTATCACCGGTGAGAGCACTGTGAAAAGCCCGCCGGTCTCACTCAGCCGGGCAACAAGGACAAGTCTCGTCCATCTTTGAGGTCTAACCTGCCCGGTTATATTCCGGAATGCGACGCGGTGGCGGTTACATAGGCGCCGAATACCGGGCAAGCATACACGCACGTACCATGATCTGAATCTACCATACCGACACGCGCGGGCATCGTCAGTCACACCGGTGGCTTTGCCTCAGCTTGATCGGCATTCAGGCCTTGGGATTCGCCCACGATTGTGTCCATGTTCTCTCATGGTGTAGGGCTGCTTGGTGCTTGGCGGCTTTCCTGCCCGTGTAGTATGATTGTCACGCTTTGCTTACTCACAGGAGCAGTCTTTGATCTGGCTCAAGTTCATCATCTGCCTCGGCATAATCCTGTTCGCCGGCACGCAGCTTGCTCGTTATGGGGATGCCATCGCCGAGAAGACCAGGCTGGGGCGGATATGGATAGGCCTGGTGGTTATCGCCGTGATTACAACAATGCCGGAGATGGTCACGTCGATCAGTTCTGTAGCACTGGTGCAATCTCCTGACCTGGCTCTGGGTACGCTATTGGGAAGCTGCGGCTTCAACCTCGGTATACTGGCTGTACTGGACGTTCTACACTCACGTACCCCGGTCTTGACCGCCGCCAGCCCCAGGCATGCGGCGACCGGTGGCTGGGGGGCGTTACTCATCGCCATCGCTGCCGCAGGCATCATCCTGGGTCGTCAATACGCTTTCCTGGATGCAGGCTGGGTGGGTATGCCCAGCATCGTCATCATAGTGCTCTACTTGCTGGGGATGTGGTGGGTGTTCCGCCGCGAACGCGGTCAGCGATTGCAGGCCTCTCCGACTGCGGAGACTCAGTATGATAACTTAACCAGCAGGGGGGTGTGGCTCAGATTTGCCCTCGCGGCCGCGGCGGTGATTGCCGCTGGCATATGGCTGTCGTTCATCGGCGATGAGATCAGCAGGACGACCGGCTGGGGCGGCACCTTTGTAGGGACTCTGTTTCTGGCTGTTGCTACATCGGCTCCAGAGTTGGTGGTCGCCATCGCCGCCCTGCGCATGGGCGCCGTGGACCTGGCAGTGGCTGACGTATTGGGCGCCAATATGCTCAACATGGCCATGATTGCTCCCGTTGACCTTGCTCACGGCCGCGGATTCGTTCTGTCCTCAGTATCAAGCAATCATCTCATCGCCGCTTCGGTGGCAGTGATGATGAGCCTGCTGGTGGTTGTGGGGTTAAGGTTTCCTCAGCGACGCAAGGTTCTCAAAGTGGCCAGCTGGTACGCCCCCGTCCTGATCGCCCTCTATATCGGCGGTGCCTATGTCTTATTTAACGCAGGCGCCGGTTTGTGATAGACTATGGCGAATTGGGCGGCCCCTGTAGCTCAGAGGATAGAGCACTGGCCTCCGGAGCCAGGTGCAAGGGTT
>JACUUR010000002.1 GCA_014859205.1 Dehalococcoidia bacterium
TGTTATTCCCGCAGATGACGGATCATATGATGCTGGCACCCACACCATCACCTGGAGCATCGGCACTGTAGCAGCCGGCACAGGAGGCTCCGTCTCCTTCACCGCCGACATAGTCTCTCCTCTCGATGACGGCACGGTTATATACAACACCGCCACCATCGACTCCGACCAGACCGACCCCGTCGACACCAATACTAGCGAGACCGAGGTGGAATCTGCCCCCGAGCCTCCACCCACACCACCTGCAGCTGCCCTGGGCGGCACGGGTTGCCCCATGCCCAGACATCTCACGGTTGACTGGGATGAGAACATCTCCACCCGACGCCTCTACTCCAATGATCGTCTGACGGCCGATTTGCTGGGGCCGAGCCCCGACGGCAAGCACAGCCTGCTGCTGGAGCGGTTCACCCTCGCACCCATTGTTGACAGAGAGACGCATTACGTTATTACAGTCAGAGAACTCGAGGAGACCCCTTCTTTGCCGCAGAATACTGCGGCCATTGCGGCCTTTGAGATCGCTCCGGCGGGAGCTTTATTCGACAGGGATATCTTCCTGACCTTCGGCTTTGACCAACTTCCCGACAATGCTGTAGAGGGCACCCTGCGGATGGCCTATTATGATGATGACGCCGGACTCTGGGAACCGATCGAGAGTGAGCCCGGACAGCCCAACGGTGTGGCAGAACTGACCTTGACCGCACCCCTGACTCACTTCAGCATCTACGGCGTGCTCGTCGACGTTGCACCACCAACTCCTCTCCTGCCCGCCACCTTCGTGGCCAGCGACCTGACCATTGAGCCCAGCGTGGAACGAATATGGGAGCCGGTCACTTTCGTGACCAGGACCGGCGAGACCACCACTGTCACCGCCAGAATCGCCAACGAGGGCGGCGCGGCAGGCACCTACACCGTTGCGCTGAAGCTGAACGGACAGACGATGGACACCAGGACGCTGACACTGAGTGCCGGGCAGAGCCAGCAGGTGACCTTCACCGTGTCGGGCCTTGATCCCGGGCAGTACGAGGTGGAGGTCGCCCAGTTGAGCGACAGCTTCACGGCGTCGCGGACCATCAACTGGCCGACCCTGATAATCGTCATAGTGGTGATCGGGCTGATCAGCGGGGCCGTGGTCTGGGCCGTAAGAAGGAGAAAAGCAAGGCAAGAGCAAAAGGCGATAGCCGGCGCGCAGGCACGGCTATCGCCCTCCAACCCCCACCCCATCTACTATATGTTCATGTAGAAGTTGTATGGCTCAGGCTTCTCGAGCAACATCATAGAGATCGTCGGGGCTCTCTAGATGGTCGATGTATAAGACCCCTTCGAGATGCTCGATCTCCTGCTCGAGAGCCTGAGCCAGAAGCCCCTGGCCTTTGATACGAAACCATTTGCCCTGCCGGTCCTGTGCCTTGACCCTCACGGTCACCGCCCTCTTTATCTCCCCAACGTAGCCCGGGATGGACAGGCAGCCTTCCTGCACCGGTCGCTCGCCTTCCTTCTTCACTATCTCAGGGTTGATCAGGACTATGGGTTCTCCGGGTTCTGCCTCAGGCAACTCGATCACCGCCACACGAAGCGGCACTCCCACCTGCGGTGCGGCCAGGCCGGCCCTGTTCGGCTCCGCCCGTACGGTCTCGATCATATCGTCGATCAGCTTCTGAACCGACGCATCGATCCTGGTCACCTTCCTGGCTCGCCGGCGCAGGATGGGGTCCGGTAGTGTGCGAATCTGTAAGATTGCCATGCTTCTCTGGAGAACGGGTCCCGATCTCCCCCCGGCTGCAATTATACTACTGCCAGCTAAGGAAAATCACTTTCGAGGTGCGGGGCGGCTCCCCAATGTCGCCCGCGAGGAGATACCAGCCGCCGAACCTCCGGAAGGCTATCTTCCATTGACAGACAATAGCTTCTACCCTACCATTACCGTGTCGTGAAGCCCCACCCCTCGATCGCACCAGCCTGCAAGAGGCAGCTTCCGGGGGCTGTTCCACCATGAAGGCCAGACCACACGAGTTTGCCGCCATCTTCCGACCGAAGTCGCACGCGGTTATAGGGGCGTCGGCCGATGAGACCAAATTCGGCGGCCTGTTCCTGAGGGCGCTGCTGACCTTCGGCTACCCGGGCAGGCTTTACCCTGTCAATCCCGGGGAGACGAATATATTCGGGCTGAAGACGTTTGCCCGTGTGGCGGACATACCAGACCCTGTGGAGTTCGCCACCATAACCACGCCCGCGCCCACCGTGCCGGCCATCGTGGAGGAATGCCTGGCCGGGGGCATCAAGGCCGTCCAGATTCTCAGTTCAGGCTTCAGAGAGGCAGGTCCTGAAGGACAACGGCTGGAGGAACAGATCGCAGCCACGGCCGCCAGAGGCATTCGCGTTATCGGGCCCAACTGCTTCGGCGTGTACTCCCCGGCCGGCGGCCTGACCATACTGCCCGGAGCAGCACTGCCCCGTGACAGCGGCACGGTTGCCCTCATCAGTCAAAGCGGCGGGTATGCCATCCGCGGGGCAGAACGGGCGTGCGGCTGGGGCATCCGCTTCAGTCAGGTCGTCAGCTATGGCAATGGCTGTGACATCAACGAATGCGATCTGCTGGAATACTTCTGCCATGACCCCAACACGAAGATAATGCTAAGCTACATAGAAGGCCCCCGGCAGGGACGGCGTTTCTTCGAGCTTCTCAGGCAGGCCTGCAGAACCAAGCCGGTGATACTCTGGAAGGGGGGCCTGACCGGAGGGGGAGCGCGGGCCGTGGCCTCTCATACCGGGTCCCTGGCCGCCGACGAAACGGTCTGGGACGCGCTTTTCCGCCAGACCGGCGCGGTAATGGTCAAGAGCCTTGACGAGATGATCGACACCGCACTGGCCTTCCTGCACTTGCCGCACTACAGCGGCCGACGCCTGGCCGTGATCGGCGGCGGAGGGGCAATCGGCGTGGCGGCGGCCGATGCCTGCGAGATGGGAGGCCTCTCGGTGCCCCAGTTCTCATTGGAACTGCAGAGTAGGCTGGAGGCCATGCTGCCCCCGGCCGGCGCCAGTACGCGTAACCCGGTGGATATGGGCAGTCCCTTCCCCCTGCCGTCTGCGTTCAGATCGGTGCTGGAAACGGTGCTGTCCGAAGGAGAGGTGGACCTGGTCGTAGTCAGCGAACTGTCCCTGTCAGTGGCCGGCCCAGCCATGGCGAGGCGGATGGGAGATTCCGGACTGCATTCCCTCCTGGCAGGCGCTGTGGCCGAGTCGGCACAGGTGCCAGTCGAGTTGAGGAGGAAGTGGGACAGACCGCTGGTGATGGTGCTACCCGTGGAATCCGTGTCGGCGGATGACATCGAGGCGGAGGAAGGCCGGCGCAAGGTGGCCGACTACTATCTCAGCCAGGGCATTCCGGTCTTTCTCTCGCTGGAGCGGGCGGTGAGGGCGCTGGCCAATGTCAGCGGCTACTATGAGCGACGCGAGACCCTGGCATCAGGTGAATGATGGCCTCCTGGCAAGGACGATTGACCTTGTCCAGATTCGGGATGTAAAATCAGGCTCCAGGATGACAGGACGGAGCCCGATCGCGCCGTGTGACAATCAGTGTCCGGCGACCGCCCTCTACCAGGAACTGGCTCTGTACACTGAAACTAATCGCTGAAGGGGGATAGAGATGATCAATCAGGACGCGGTCCGAGTCGATATCAAGGACAACACAGCTACGGTGATGCTCAACCGGCCGGAGGTGCTGAATGCCTTCAACCGGGACGTCTTCCTGGGGCTGCAACGGGCAGCCAGGGAGATTAAGGAGAACCCTGAGGTGAGAGTGGCGATAATGACCGGCGCCGGCGAGAAGGCCTTCAGCGCCGGACTGGACCTGAAGATGGCGGCCTCGGGAGGCGGTCTGGCCGACATCTTCCCCCAGTACCGGCAGGGCTATGACCTGCTCTACGGCCTGAAGACCATCTTCACCGCCTACGAAGAGTTGCCGGTACCGGTTATCGCCGCCATAAACGGCTACTGCCTGGGGGCTGCCATGGAACTGATACTCTGCTGCGACATGCGCCTGGCCTGCGAGGAGGCCGTGTTCGCCCTTCCTGAGATTCAGCTGGGGGTCATCCCCGACCTGGGCAGCACGCAGAGGCTGCCCCGCATCGCAGGCCCCGGCATTGCCAGGGAACTCATCCTTACCGGCCGCAGGATCGATGCCGCCGAAGCCCTCCGGGTGAGGCTGGTGGACCACGTATACCCGAAGGACCAGCTCATGCTCGAGGCCAGGAAGTTGGCCGACGAAATAGCGGCGATCGATCCGCTGCTGATTCAGGGCGCCAAGAGGGCGACCACGCTGGCGCTGTCAACGCCGCTGGACGTAGGGCTACGCATGGAAACCGACATCTGCCTGGGCTCCGGCAGCGGGGCGACCATAGGGGCGGCCGCCAAGACCTTCGCCGACAAGCACGAACGCCCGACCAAATAGCGTTGGAGTGTCTGCCTCACACGTACGCGCCACCTGTGCTGCCGCGCCGCTCCACAAACACGGGCCGTGCCCTACCTGGTGATACGGGTGCCGGTTCTGCCCTCATGCCCACCCAACGCCGTCTCAGGCAGGGTGATGACCACCTCCCGCTCCCGCGACGGGTCGGTCTCCTCCAGGAACATTATGGCCGCCCCGATCTTGGGCTCCATGCTGCCCCTGCCGAACTGGCCCTCCGCCAGCAGCTTCTTTGCCTCGGCAACGGTCAAGGTGCTCAAAGCCTTCTGCTCAGGCGTGGCGAAATCGAGGTATACATGCTCCACAGCGGTAAGGATAAACAACACATCGGCGTCTATCTCAATGGCCAGCCGTGCAGAGGCGTAGTCCTTGTCGATCACGGCCTCAACTCCTCGCAGATTCCGATTCGGCTCTCTGACCACGGGGATGCCGCCCCCACCAACAGCCACCACTATCTCGCCGGCGTCCAGCATGCTCTTGATGATCCTGGCCTGCTGAATGTGAACCGGCAAAGGTGAGGCGACTACCCGTCTATACCCGCGGGCACTGTCCTCGACGATATGCCAGCCCTTGTCGCGGCGTAGACGCTCTGCCTCGCTGTCGGAGTAGAAGGGGCCGATGGGCTTGGAGGGGTGCGTGAAGGCAGGGTCGTTCTCATCAACGACCACCTGGCTTACAACTGTGGTGATCTTATAGGGTCGTCCCGCCTGCCTCAAGGCGTTGGCCAGGGTGTTCTGAATCATGTAGCCGATAAACCCCTCGGTGGCGGCTCCGCAGATATCAAGCGGCAACGGCGGCACCTGGGCCTCGGCAATCTCGCTGGCCAAAAGCAGGTTGCCCACCTGCGGCCCGTTGCCGTGAGTGATGACGATACGGGTTCCGCCGCCAAACAAGCCCAGCAACTCGTCAGCGGTGCGCCTCAGATTGGCATACTGCTCCTCGACAGTTCCCTTTTCCTTAGCCCTCAGGATGCAGTTGCCTCCCAGTGCAATGACAAAGGTCTTCGGGTTCTTCTCAGACATTCTCTCTTCCTCGCTCAAGCCTGACCGCGATTGAGCTGGATCGTGCCAGGCAATGCGCCATGCCGGCTCCTCTAAGACAGCGACAGCGTCCCGCAGAACTCGGATATCACTTCCGCTAGGCCGGGGGTCCCAATCTCCTCGAGCTCATAGAAAACCCGCGTGCTTGGTCTCTTTATGTCGATTATCCGGCCCAGGTCGATGGGCGTAGCCACAACCACCGCGTCGCAGTCGGTGCGGTTGATGGTGGCCTCCAGATGCTTGAGCTGCTCCGCTCCGTAACCCGTAGCAGGCAGAAGCGCGCCGATGTTAGGATAGCTACGGAAGGCCTCGGCTATGCTCCCAACGGCGTACGGCCTGGGATCCACCATCTCTGCCGCGCCGAACCGACGAGCGGCCACAGTGCCCGCGCCATATGACATACCTCCGTGAGTCAGCGTGGGGCCATCCTCGACCACAAGCACCCTCTTGCCTTCAATCAGCTTGGGGTCATCGACCCGGATCACAGACGCAGCGTCGATAACCACTGCCTTCGGGTTTGAGCTGGCGATGCTCTCACGTACCTTCTGGACATTCTCGGGTGCGGCGCTATCGATCTTGTTGATGACTATCACATTGGCCATGCGCAGGTTGATCTCGCCTGGATAATACGAAAGCTCATGGCCGGGCCGGTGGGGGTCAGCAACGGTCATCATCAGGTCGGGACGGTAGAACGAAAAGTCGTTGTTCCCGCCATCCCAGACTATGACATCACAGCCCTTGGGATCGTCCTCCGCGGCCTTCAGTATGGCCGCGTAGTCGACCCCGGCGTATACGACTGTGCCCTGTTCCACATGCGGCTCGTACTCCTCTATCTCCTCGATGGTGCAGTTGTGCTTCTGCATGTCGCCCAGTTCGGCAAAGCGCTGCACCCGCTGGCTGACCAGGTCTCCGTAGGGCATGGGGTGACGCACCGCCACAACCTTCAGCCCCCTGTCTTTGAGCAGCCCTATGATCCGTCTCGAAGTCTGACTCTTGCCGGCACCTGTTCTGACGGCACACACCGCGATCACAGGCTTCCTGCTCTGGAGCATGGTGTGCTGCAGGCCGAGCATCATGTAGTCGGCTCCAGCGGCGTTGACTATTGCGCCAATGTGCATGACATGCTGATAGGAAACGTCGCTATAGGCGAAAACGCACTGATCTGCGTGCAGTCGCTTTATCAGATGGGGCAGTTCCTCTTCCGCGTAGACGGGGATTCCGTCCGGATAAAGGTGTCCGGCCAGCTCGGACGGGTACTTCTTCCCGGATATGCCGGGTATTTGCCGGGAGCCGGTGAAGCCCACCACGTTGTATTCTTCATTGTCCCTGAAATAGACATTGAAGTTGTGGAAGTCCCTTCCTGCTGAGCCGAGAATGATGACGTTCTTCTTGGGCATGGTCTTGTTCCTCCTATAGTTCTATTCTCCGGGCCGGAAACAACAATCTTACCATATTCCGTCCCTTTGGCAAGGCCGAATCGCCCGAGGCCAAAGGCCTGATCGTTCAGAAGCGCGGTTGCTTCAGATACGGTCAGAGGTTATACTAATGTCCACACGCATGACTTGTACGCTCGCTATCGAGAGCCTTGATGATGTTGCGTCCTCTTGGCATAAGTGGCGTCACTGTCTGAAGTGGGGATCCGTTTTCGTCATTCCCGCCTGGCTGAGAGCCTGGTGGCAGGCATTCGGTGGCGGGGCTGAGCCGTATCTGCGGGTGATGAGGGAAGGGAACGAAGTCATCGGCTTTGCTCCGCTCCAGATCAAGGAGAAGACGGCCTCTTTTGTCGGCAGCCCCGACGTGTGCGACTACCTGGACTTCGCCGTCGCGCCTGACAGGGAGAACGATTTCTTTGAGATGCTGCTCGACGACCTGAACGAGGGGGGCGTCAGAAGACTGGAACTGGCTCCCGTGCGTTCCGACTCAACCGTGCTTATTCACCTTGCAGGCATGGCCCGCAGCCGGGGATATCAGGTGCTGAGCAGACCGGAGGACGTTTCCCTGGAACTGGACCTGCCCGCTACGTGGGATGACTATCTGGCAGTACTGGACAAGAAGCAGCGCCACGAAGTGAGGCGCAAGCTGAGGCGCTTGTGGGAGACGGAGGATGTGGAATACCGCTGTCTGGCAGCCGATGCGGACGTCGAGCAGCATGTGGACGTCTTCCTGAGGCTCTTCGCGCTGAGCGACGATGACAAGGCCAGCTTCATGAATAGCCGGATGGAATCATTCTTCAGGTTGCTGGCCTTGGCCATGGCTGAGGTCGGGCTGCTGAGATTAGGCATCCTCCGCGTGGGCGATGTGCCGGCGGCGATGACCATGGGTTTTGACTACGATGGCTCGCATTACCTGTACAATAGCGCCTATGACCCGCAGTTCAGCCGCTTGAGCGTGGGACTGCTATGCAAGGTCCTCTGCCTCAAGGACAGCATCGAGAGAGGCGGGGGCAAATGGGACTTTCTGAAAGGCAGTGAGCCGTATAAGTACCGGCTCGGCGGCCGTGAAGTGCCCCTTCATAGCTGTGACATAACCACCGGATGAAGAGAAAGGAGCGCGAAGATCTGATGCCCGGAACTGAACTAAGAATAGCCATGCTCAGTGCCCATAGCTGCCCCGTGGGCAAGCTGGGGACCAGGGACACGGGCGGCATGAGCGTCTACATCAGGGAGCTCGCCTGCGAACTGGGCAAGCTGGGTCATACGGTGGACATCTATACCCGCGTTCACGACCCCGAAGACCGCCAGATCTATGAGCTGGGTCCTAATGCACGGCTGATTCACCTCAGGGCAGGAGAGGACGAGGAGATACATAAGCTGGCGGTATACTCCCATCTGCCCGACTTTGTGGACAGCCTGGAGGCGTTCAGGCATGAGAGCAAGCTGCGCTACGACCTGATATTCAGCCATTACTGGCTATCCGGGCTGGCGGGAACAAGTCTGCAGCAAAGCTGGCACGTTCCCCATATTACCATGTTCCACACGTTAGGGGCGGTGAAGAACGCGGTCAGGGAAGAGACCTGCGCCGCGCATGGGGAGGACGAGCCCGCGCTGCGCATTGAGGCAGAACGGGACCTGGTGCAAAGCTGCCACCGTATCATCGCTTCGACCGATACCGGCAGGCAGGAGCTTGTCAATTACTACGCCGCAGCACCGGAGAAGATCAGCGTGGTGCCCTGCGGCGTGAATCTGCAGCAGTTCAGGCCGCTGGACAAAGGGCAGGCCAGACACCGCCTGGGCCTTGCCCCTGCTGACGGTAGCGGACGGAATGGGGATAAGATCGCACTGTTTGTGGGCAGAATGGACCCCTTAAAGGGCATAGACAAGCTGATAAGCGCCCTGCCATACCTGGGCGATATTGAGGGACTGAGGCTGGTGGTAATCGGGGGTGATGAGCATACCGGTCATGAACTGGACGACCTCCGCCAGCTAGCCTGCGATCTCAAGGTAAAGGATTCAGTTGATTTCCTGGGTCTGGTGAAGCATGAGCAACTGCCCCATTATTACAGCGCGGCTGACGTATGCGTCGTTCCCTCCTATTACGAGAGCTTCGGACTGGTAGCTCTGGAAGCTCTGGCCTGCGGCACACCGGTGGTGGCCACCGATGTAGGCAACCACAGACATGTCATCCGCCAGGGAGAGACCGGGTATGTGATAGCGGACAACCACCCCCGATCTGTTGCCCGAGGCATGGCCCTGTTCCTCTCCCAGCCCGACCAAGGAAACGGCACGGCTGGTACGACTAGAGCCACAGTACGTGAATTCGGCTGGCCGTACATTACGGAGGCGATCAGCAAGGAGTGCCGGCAGGCAACGACCGACTATCTTAGGACATGCTCGTAACAACAGATGCCGGCCTGAACCTCAAAACCCAGCGACCGGTACAGGACGCAGGCGGCCCGGTTCTCGCGGTCCACGGTCAACTCGGCGACCTCCAGACCTTTGTCCTTCACGCGGCTTAACCCGGCCAGCAGCAGTCGGCTGCCTATTCCTCTCCCTCTATAGTCCGGATCTACTCCCACCATCAATATCCGCCCCTTTCTGGCGCTGGGCGCCCCCTGCTCGCAGCTGGTAACTGTCCAGCAATAGCCGATGGCCCTACCTTCCCGGTAGACCATGACTATATCCGCCGGCGAACAGCCGTTCGATCGGGTGCCAAAAGCTATCTCCTCTACCGTATTCGGACTATAACCCCAGGCGCCGGCAAAGGCACGGTTCTGAAGCTGAGTAAGCTGTTCTTCGTCGCCCGGCTGTAGGCAGCGCCACATCAACCCCACCGAGTCAACGTCACCACCCCGGGATGAAGGCGGCGCCTTCTTAGCAGTCTCGGTCGCACCGGACAGGTCCAGCCTCAGCTCCAGAAACCGCCTCACAGGGATGAATCCCAGTCTCGATAGCACTGCGCCTGCCACCAAGTTGTCCTCCCTGACGTCCACGTGGGCCACCCTGGCTCCCGATCCTCCGGCCCAGGCCGCAGCATGACTGAGCAGTTCCCTGGCCAGTCCCTTCCTGCGGTGCTCGGGGGCCACCCAGCAGTCAAGAACCACCCGCCGGATAGCCAGTTCCCGCCTTACGTCCATATAGCCGGCAATGTCCCGGTTCCAGAGGATGAACAGGTCGTGTTCAGGAGAATAGTTTGGCCGCTGCAGCTGTTCAGCGACGCAATGGGGCAAGACACAGCGTCCGGTCGGGTCCAGGGCCTCGGCTCTGGCAAGCAATCGCAGATAACTCTCAAAATCTGAAGGCCGGTAATTCCTGATCTCGGCACTAACCTCGTTGATCATGGTTGACTGACATACGCCACCCCCGACTCCACCTCAACCTCCGGCGAACCGGCGCTAACGCCCGCAGGCACATCGACCTGCTTTGCCGGTCCTAATTGTAGCAAGGTGAGACGTATCAGACAATTTCGACCGGGGCGGACTTTTCAAGACCCGGCCAAGCGCGACAGCCGGAGCATGGTATAATAATGATGTGTAGCCCCACATGTGGGCAGGCTGACTCCGCACAAGGGAGGGCCGGCAGACTCATGGAAGTGTTTCATCTTATTCCATGATGGACAACAGGAGGTAGTCATGAGAAGGCGAAAGAGGCTACTGGCGGGTCTGGTCTCCGTGATTGTCATCTCGGCCTTTATCGTCCCGGCTCCGGTGCAGGTAGATTCATCAGGGCTGGCAGATAGTCCCTGGCCCAAGTTCCGTCACAACCCTGAGAACACGGGCAGAAGCCCTTACTCCGGCCCGGCGGTGCCGGAACTCAGGTGGACATTCGGAACGGGCGATGAGATCAGGTCCTCACCCGCCATTGGTGCCGACGGCGCCATATATGTCGGCTCCTATGATGGCAACCTCTACGCCGTGAACCCAGACGGCACCCAGAAGTGGAGTTTCACCACCGCAGGACCCGTCGCCTCCTCTCCCGCCGTCGGCGTTGACGGCACTATATATGTAGGCTCGGACGGCAACAGCCTTTATGCCATAAACCCCGACGGTACCCAGAAGTGGAGTTTCCCCACAGGCGGCGCCGTGGGCTCCTCACCGGCCATCGCTGCAGCCGGTACGGTCTATTTCGGCTCAGAGGACAATATGCTCTATGCCATAGACCCGGACGGCACCCAGAAGTGGTCCTTCGCTACCGAGGACGCTGTCCGGTCTTCACCCGCCGTCGCTGCAGATGGCACCGTATATGTCGGCTCCGACGATCACAAGCTCTACGCGATCGACCCTGATGGTACTGAACGTTGGACCTTCAACGCGACAGAGGCCGTTGCCTCCTCGCCCGCCATCACCGCCGATGGCGCCGTCTGTGTCGGGTCCTACGACGGTATCCTGTATGCCATACAGCCGGATGGCAGTGAGAAGTGGACCCTGGCCACGACATGGCCTATCTACTCCTCTCCCGCCATAGGCGCCGACGGCACCGTCTATGTCGGCTCCGTTAACGGCAGGCTCTACGCCTTAGACCCCGATGGCACCCAGAGGTGGAGCTTCAATACGGGAGCATCGATATACTCGTCGCCCGCCATCGAGGCTGACGGGACCATATACGTGGGCTCGTTTGACGGTTATCTCTATGCCATCAACACAGACGGTACCCAGAACTGGAGTTTCAACATAGGATCGCCCATCTACTCCTCGCCTGCGGTCGGGCATGACGGCACCATCTACGCGGGGGCACTGGACGGTCAGCTGTATGCGATTGCCCAGGCGGAACCGGTCTCTTTTCCAGATCCGAACCTTGAAGCAGCCATTCGTGAGGCAATAGGCAAGCCCACCGGCGATATCTATGACCAGGACCTGCAAGGGCTGACGGGCCTCACCGCCAGGAACAGGAGCATCACGAATCTGACCGGACTGGATCGGGTCAGCAACCTGGCAGTGTTAGACCTTGCCGACAACCAGATTGTCGATATATCGGCGCTGGCAGAACTGACCGGCCTGACAGACTTGAGTCTTGCCGGAAACCAGATCAGCAATGTATCACCCCTGGCGGAGCTAACCGGCCTGACAGAGTTGGACCTCGCCAGGAACCAGATAGACGACATCTCGGCCCTGGCCGATCTGACCAGCCTGACAGAGTTGCACCTGGCCACGAACCAGATAGACGATATATCAGCCCTGGCCGGTCTCATCAGCCTGACGGTGCTGTCTCTCTGGGCAAACCAGATAAGTGATGTGTCGCCGCTGACAGAACTGACCGATCTGACAGGGCTCAGTCTTTCTCAGAATCAGATAGCCGATATATCACCCCTTGCGGAACTGACTGCTCTCACTCAGCTGAACCTCGCGGAGAACCGGATAGCCGATATATCCGCGCTGGCCGACCTCACAGGCCTGACAAAGCTGAATCTTGAAGAGAACGAGGTTAGCCAGATACAGGCGGTTGCCGGCCTGACCTCCCTCACGGAGTTGAACCTGTCCACGAACCAGATAAGCAGCATATCGCCGGTGGCCAGCCTAACAAGCATGATGGTACTGGATCTGTCGTGGAACCGGATCGGCAGCATATCCGCACTAGCCGGACTCACCAGCCTGTCAGATCTAGATCTCTCTAGAAACCAGATCAACGACATATCGCCCCTGGCCGACCTCACCGGTCTCACCAAGCTGGATCTCGGGAGAAACCAGATAAGCGACATGTCACCGCTGGGCAACCTCACCGACCTGGCATGGCTGAGGCTCCGGTGGAATGAGATAAGGGACATTTCGGTGGCAGTCAACCTCACCAGCCTGTCATATCTAGACCTTTCACTGAACCCGATAAGCGATGTTGCGCCTCTCGTGGATAACGTCGGGTTGGGCGTGGGCGATATCATCGACGTGAGCTACAATCCATTGAGTGCGGATTCACTCAACACCCATATTCCTGCGCTCCGCGCCAGAGGCGTAACCGTGATCTACGACTATGAATCGCCCGGGCCCAGTATATGCTTCATCGCCACCGCCGCCTACGGCACCCCGATGGCCGAGGAGATACAGGTTCTGCGCGAATTCAGAGACACATGCCTGCTAACCAACCAGCCGGGGAGGACCCTCGTCGCGCTCTACTACGCTATGAGTCCGCCGGTAGCTGAGCTCATAACCGAGCATCCAGTCATGAAGCCGGTAGTACGGGCCGGGCTTCGGCCCGTAGTGCTCGTGAGCCAGATGGTCGTCAACGCCGATCCGCTCTCAAGACCGGCACTTGTCGGGCTAGGAGGGCTGCTGGTGGTGCTTGTTCCGCTGGCTCTTGCTGCCCAGGCAATCAGGCCCCGAGGCAAGCCCAGGGCAACCTGAGCATTTGACTTCGGGCTCCTGAAAAGCTAAGCTATTGGCCGTTATCGCCGTGTGTGCCGCACCACCTGAAAGCTCAAAGATAATGACCAGACCCGCTCACGTCATGGTCGTCACACCCCATCCCGATGATGCTGAATTCGGCGTCGCCGGTACCGTTGTCCGCTGGACAAGCGAAGGCAGGGAGGTTGTCTACGTGGTGGCCACCAACGGCGACAAGGGTAGCAACGACCCCGATGTGAGGCCTGAGGAACTGGCCGCCATAAGAGAGCAGGAACAACTAGCGGCTGCAAAACTGCTGGGGGTAAGAGAGGTCATCTTCCTCAGACATCCCGACCAGTCGCTGGAGGACACGCATGAGTTCAGGAAGGAGATCGTCCGCCTGATAAGGATGTACAGGCCCGAGACGATTGTCACCGCCGACCTGTACCGACGCCGCGTATGGCATCGCGACCACCGCATCACCAGCCAGGTAACGCTGGACGCGGTCTACCCCTATGCCAGGAATTCGCCCTCCTACCCCGAGTTGCTCCAGGAAGGGCTGCAGCCCCATAGTGTTAAAGAGGTATTGCTGTGGGGCGCCGAGGAGCCCAATTACCGCACCGATATCACCGCCACCTTTGACACCAAGATCGCTGCGCTGCGCTGTCACAAGAGCCAGCTAAGCGACAACCCCTCGTCACGATGGCCGGAACGGCTCAGAGAACGGCACCAGATGCTGGCGGAGGGCGAGGATTATGAACTGGCCGAAGCTTTCTACAGGATTGAGATACCGTGGTGATGCGGGCCACAGCATGCGGGCAGTATAGAATGCTCCGCAACAAGATTGAGAACGCTTCCCGCACATGCTAGGTCACGTCTGCCAGGGCCCTATGTAACTGACTGAGAGCCCAGGAATTCTGCTCCAGGTCAAAGCCATCCACCGCGGTCCGTCTCTGTCCCGAGACCCCATCCACGGCACCTCTAGCTACGATTCGTTGGATAATCTCCTCTTCCCATTCAATCGAGGGCAACAGATTGCGCCTGATCAGCCTTGACAGTGCGGCCACCAGTCCATACCCTCCCCAGTTGGATACGGAAGCGATGACCAACCTTTCGACCGTGGTCAGGGCGGGCTCGCGCGGCAGGGTCTTAACTGCCTTCACGTGTTGAGCCAGATTGCCCATGCCGATCTCGTTGCCGCCGTCGCCTATGCCCAGAGTGTTCCGCTGCCCCAGGAAGAGGTGGTCGATCCTGGCGGTGTACTCGGTTATGTCCTCGCCGGCCATATTCAGGTACTGCCCGCTGCCGTTAAGCCCGGGCCTCTCTATTGAAACGAGGAGGCAGGGTCGGATTTCAGCCAGGACTTCCCTGGCGAACCTCTGGCTGGAGTCATGGTCGGCTATAGGGAAATCGACCACCCTGTCATCTCCCACGATGTCAGGCGAGAACAGGGGCAGGGTGCGCCTATCGGTAACGTAGACTACCTCCAGGCCCAATCGGTGCAGCGCTCCGCCTACGGCCAGCGCGCCCGGCGGACCGTCGGTCTCCGGAGCCCCGGAACGGGGTACGTAGAAGCCGGTGGTTATCATCACCGGCCCCTGGCCCGCCTTCGCCCTCTCGAGAGCAAATGCGGCCGCCTGATGACAGTAATCGGCAGGAAGGTAGTCCCTGAGGGCCGATATGCCCCTACGGTCGTGACTGAGGATTATGTCCTCTACTAACATGGCCATCTACTTACGGAGGGCTGCTTTCCAGCCCTGACCTCCCGGTTGTCCTCACAATCCGCGAACTGCGGTCAGGGCCAACTAACTGTCTTGCCCCAGGCACTGCCTCAGGTCGTCCAGGGTGTGCTCGTATTCCCTCCGCAACCGGTAGGCCTCCTGCTGTGTAACCTCCGTGAACCTCACGATACGTCCCGTCTCGGCTTGGGCGAGTCCGGGCAGGTCAACTGTACAGACGGTCGCGATCTTGGCATAGCCCCCCGTGGTCTGCCGGTCGGCCAGAAGGATTATGGGCAGCCCGTCTCCCGGCACCTGCACCGCTCCCGGCGGAATACCGTCGGACACGATGTCCGCTCCAGACTTATGCTCTATGGGCGGCCCCTCCATTCGAAAGCCCATGCGGTCGGCCTGGACCGACAGCGAATACTCGGACTCCAGGAAGGTGCGGATACCGTGCTCGGTGAAGTAGTCGTCCTGTGGACCGAGCACGACCCGTAGCTCCTTGTGGGCCTGACACTGCGGAATGTACCGAGGCGGCAGTCTTCGCCGCGGCGTTTTCGCGAAAACCGGTCCACCGTGTAGCCGGTCTCCTGCCAGCAGAGCCCTCCCCCCCAAGCCGCCCAGACGCGACCTGATATAGGTGGACCTGCTGCCCATGACTTCGGGGACATCTATCCCGCCGGCTACGGCCAGATAGCTCCGGCACCCACTCACCGGGTGGCCAAATGAGACGGTGTCGCCGGCATGGACCTCTACCGCCTGCCACATGGGAAGCGGGTCCTCGTTCAAGGCAGGACTGAGATCAGCGCCCGTAACAGCCACCGCCGTATCGGCAAGGACGCGCAAGCGGGGCCCCAGCAGCGTGACCTCCAGGCAGGCTGCGCCTTCTTCGTTGGTCAACAGCAGATTGGCTACGATGAGTGCATAGCTATCCATAGCCCCCGAGACAGGCACTCCATACTGCTGATAACCATGCCGGCCTCCGTCCTGAACGGTGGTTAGAAAGCCGGGCTGAACTACCTCAAATATCTCCAACCTGCCCCTCCGGTCTCAACGACGTCTTCTTCGCCAGGTAGGCCCCCTGCTCCACCTGCTCCTGTATGTCTGTGAACTCCTGAGCAGTCACGGGCACAAACCTCACATAGTCGCCCATGCGCAACAGGGCCGGGGGCTCCTTCAGGGGATGAAACAACTGCAGGGGAGTTCTGCCGATGAGCCGCCAGCCTCCGGGGCTCTCCGTCGGGTATATGCCGGTCTGGTCTCCGGCTATTCCGACCGACCCGGCCGGTATCTTCGCCCGCGGCGTTGCCAGCCTCGGGGTGGCTATGCGCGAAGACATACCCCCTAGATAGGCAAAGCCCGGAATAAAGCCCAGCATGTAGATCAGATAAGCCCTGTCCGAATGAAGACGGACCACCTCATCCCGGGGGAGTCCATTATGCCGGGCCACGAAGCCCAGGTCTGGACCGTATTCGCCGCCATAGGCAACGGGAATGTCAGTCACCGCTGGCTGGGGCACCCGACCACTCTCCGCATCGCAGGCCAGAGCTTCCAGCTGGGACCTCACCTCTGAAGGGCTTGCCCGCAGCGGCCGATAGTAGACCAGCAGCGAGCGATAGGTGGGAACCGTCTCCACCAACCACGGCGGCCCGGCCTTCTGTATGGCAAGCTGACACTGCCTGACCCGGCGGTTCAGTTCAGGGTCAATGGCGTTCCCGAACTCGACGTACAGGGCGCCGTCTCCGCCCGGTAGAAAACGCGGTCTCTCATAAATCATGGCCCGGTATCGGGTTCTACAGACAGAGGCTACCCATGGGCACTATGGTCACGCCGGCTGCCTCCAGTCGCTGCCGCAAGGTTCGCGCTAGTTCTGCCGCTCCCGGCGTATCGCCGTGCAGGCAGATGGTGTCTGCCGGCATCTCAACCTCCTCGCCGGTTATGGCTGTCACTCTGCCTTCAGTCACCAACCTCACGACCCTGGCCATCACATCCTCCATTTCATGGATCACCGCCCCACGAACGCTACGTGGCACGAGGGTGCCGTCGGTGTTCACCGCCCGGTCGGCAAAGGCCTCGCGGGCCACCCTTAAGCCCAGATCCCGGCCTGCCCTGATCCAAGCCGAGCCCGCCATGCCCACCAGAATCAGGTCGGGGTCGGCGTCTCTCACCGCCCCGGCCACCGCTCTGGCCAGTTCCTCATTCCTGGCACCCATGTTATACAGAGCACCATGGGGTTTGACATGCTGGAGCTTCTTTGCAGCGGTGAAGCACTGAAGAGCACCTATCTGGTAGGTGACGTAGTCCCTGACCTCGTCAGGACTGACCATCATCTCTCTCCGTCCGAAGCCAATGATGTCGGCAAGCCCGGGATGAGCGCCGATGGCCACGCCGGCCGCCTCAGCCAGGCGCACCGTCCGCCTCATGTACATCGGATCGCCGGCATGAAAACCGCAGGCGATGTTTGCTGAAGATATAAATGGCATGATCTCTTCATCAAAGCCCAGCCTGTAGATCCCGAAGCCTTCGCCTATATCACAGTTCACATCGAGTTTCCTGTCCATCCGTGTTCTCCCTCTGAAGGTAAGCGCCCGCCAGGAAGTCAGAGCCTGAACGGGTAGCCTGCTAGAAAGCAGCCAGGTCCTCATCCAGAATATCGGTGACAAACATGTGCCCCGGCGCATGAGTTATCATCAGCCGGGGCCTGGACCTTAAGGCCGCGGCCTGGGAGGTCACGCCGCACGCCCAGAACACAGGAACCTCATCCTCCCCAATCTCCACATAATCCCCGTAGTCCGGACGTCTGATATCCCTGATGCCGATCCTGTCGGGATCGCCCATATGCAGCGGGGCCCCATGGGCCTGCGGAAATCGGGAAGTTATCTGAACGCACCTCACCAGTTTCGACTCCTGAATCGGTCTCATGCTCACAACCACGGGACCGGAGAACACGCCCGCCGGCCTGGCCTCGAGGCTGCTCACGTACATGGCCACATTCTTCCCCTGCTCGATGTGCCGCAAGCGTATCGCGGCTCTTGTCAAGGCTGACTCAAAGGTAAAACTGCAGCCCAGCAGAAAGCAGACCAGGCCATCGCTCCAGTAGTCCATGGCATCCCCGGCCTCGCACAGCAGTTCACCGTTTCTGTAGACTCGGTATAAGGGCAGGTCGGTTCTGAGGTCAGCGCCTCTAGCCGTCCACGTCGGCTCGTATCCCCCGGCTTCGGTGACCTCCAGCACCGGGCAGGGCCCGGGATTGCGCTGGCAGAAGAGCAGGAAATCAAAGGCCAGGTCCTGAGGCAGCATGACCAGGTTGGCCTGTGCATACCCCGGAACCAGGCCACTGGTGGGCCGAACCAGCTCACCCCGCCGGATAAGGGCCCTCACTTCCTGGGGCGTTTCGCACATAGGGACGATCAGTTGCCGACCTCCACCTCCAGCACCGCCGTCGCCAGTTCAAGCCAGCACCGGTATGATACTACACGGCATCCATGTCAACAACAGCCCGGCAATTCTCCAATAGCTCCCTCCGCCATGGCATCGCCAATGGCCCTGACCAGAGCCTGCACAGTCCTGTCGATATCCTCTTCGGTGTGCGCAGCCGACAGTATGAACATCCTGCCCTGCTGCGAGTGAATGCCATACTGGAGAAGGTACATGCCGAGTTTGTGCTTCTCCTCGCTTCCGGCCAGAAGCTTCCTGCTGTCCATGGTGGGCGGATTCCCGGCGGTATCCACCTCAAAGTCAACAGGACCGAAATAGACATGGATAATGGACCTGCCGTAGAGGCGCCAATTGTATCGGCACTTCCGCAGTGCCTCATTGCCGGCCCGCCGCATGTAGGCCCCAGTCTCATTCACCCTTCTCTGAACCGAGCCGTCCTTGAGCAGCCTGCAGGCGGCGACACCGGCCGCGCAGACGATGGGCATCGCGTTCCAGGTGCCGGAGTGGCGGATCCAGCGCGCAGGCGGAAACCCGGGGGTCAACATGCCCATGACCTCAGCCCGACCGGTCAGCGCCCCGGCGGGCATTCCCCCCGCCACGCACTTGCCCAGCGAGGTCAGGTCGGGCTTCAGTCCCATCAGGCCGGCCCAACCACCGGGGCCGTCACGGAAGCCTGTAACCACTTCGTCCAGAAGCCAGACAGTGCCATGTTCCCCAGCCATGGGACCCAGGGCGCGGATGAAATCAGGCTGCCAGGGTACCTGGCCAGCCATATGGGCGCCGCCGGCCTCGGTGAGCACCGCGGCGAACTGCCGCGTGGCCAGTTCATCCTCCAGCACCTTGAGGTCATGCGGAGGTATAATCCTGGTCTTGGTGTCAACGGCGCCCGGTGCATGTGGAGCCACCAGTTCGTCCGCCCAGCCGTGGAAGTTCTCCTCGAACCTGAGGACTGCAGTTCTGCCGGTGAAGGCACGGGCAATCCTGATGCCCATCATGTTGGCTTCCTGCCCGCAGGCAAAGAACTCAACCCTCTCCGCATTCGGCACCATGCTCTTTATCAACTCGGCCCACTCGATCTCCAGTTGATGCGAGGCACTGTACAGTGTGCCCTTAGCCGCCTGTTCCTGAATCGCCTTCACTACGGCCGGATGGCAATGGCCCAGTATCAAGGCACCATGCCCGTTTCTGAACTCGATATATTCGTGCCCATCCACATCCCAGATCCTGGAGCCCCGAGCATGAGTCATATAAGGACCAAACGGCTCCCACATACGGCCGACATGCGTAACTCCTTTTGCCGCAAAGTGCTGGAGCGCCCTTTCGTGAAGCTGCTTTGATCTTGGATGTGACCTAATGTACTCGTCGATGACTGTCATGGCCGTGCCTTACTCCCCGGTCCAGTTAGTCGCAGCTATCGTGTCACAGAACGTGGCCCCGCCGTGCTAACTAGCCCGACTGCCAGGTTACGTCGCCACACAGGCCGGGACCATGATGTCGAGAGGCGAAGATAGCAAACGCCTCTTTCTCGGTCTTCAACAAGGTCGGTTCCCCGTGCCCGGGGTGTATCTGAGTGTCGTCCGGCAGCGGGAATATCTTCGCGGTGATGGACTCAACTATCTGCCTGAAATCCGCCGGGGAGTTAGTCCTGCCCGGTCCGCCGGGAAAGATGGTGTCGCCCGAGAGCAGGAAGCGGCCAATCCTGAAGCACAGACTACCCGGGGTGTGCCCCGGGGTATGCAGCACGGCCAGTTCAAGCTCTCCTAACCTGACCGTGTCACCATCACCGAGCAATATCTCCGGCGGCGGCATGAGCACGGATGCGTCTGCAACGTGGGCCGCCAGAGGGACGTCCAGCTGAGATCGCAGCTGGGCAAGGGCACCGATATGATCAAGGTGGCTGTGGGTCAAGAGTACGTATCTCGGGATATTGCCTCCAAGTGCAGCCAGGATCGTGTCCGCCTGCGCGGGCGCATCTACCACCGCGGTCTCACGGGTCTGTCTACAGGTCACTATATAGGCGTTAGTGCCGAAAGGACCCAGCACAAGCTTCTCGATACCGACAGCATCGTCTTCAGCCAGGATGGTCATAGTCCACCGCTACCTCATTAGGATAGCCAACGACCATTATAGCATGAGATAAAGGGCACCGAGCGCAAGCCAGGCGGGAGCATCTCGTTGACAGTGGGCCCGGGGCAGGCTAAAATGCCTCTCAGTGTACCACAAGGCTGTGCTCGGGAATGGCATGCGAATCATCACCAGTGCCATGCCCCACAGCCATTCAGTATGCCTGGTCATCCTGGTGGGTGCAGGCTCCTGCTACGAGAGCAACCATGAGGCCGGCATATCCCACTTCGCCGAACACCTGTTCTTCAAAGGCACTCAGAAACGACCCACATTCAAGGAGATAACGCAGGCCATTGAAGGGGTTGGCGGCATCCTCAATGCCGGCACAGACAAGGAGATGACGATCTTCTGGTGCAAGGTTGCCAGTCCGCACTTCGACATCGCCCTCGACGTATTGTCGGACCTCCTGCTCAATTCACGATTTGATGAGAAAGAGATGGAACAGGAGCGGCGGGTCATCATCGAGGAGATCAACATGAACCTCGACATCCCTCAGCAGAGGGTGAATGCGCTCATAGATGAGCTATTATGGCCCGAACAACCGCTGGGGCGGGAGGTCATCGGATGCAAGGAGACCGTCTCCTCAATAACCAGGCAGCAACTGCTGGACCACGTTGCCCGCAGATACCAGCCCAGCAATACAGTAATCAGCATTGCGGGCAACATACAGCATGATGAGGCCATGGCCCGCGTCGAGCCACTGTTCGAGAAGTGGGCTCCCGGGCAGATAACGACCGGCTATGAGGTCAACGATAATCAGACTGCACCCAGATTGCGAATAGAGTCCAAGGACATTGAGCAAGCACATATCTGCCTGGCTGTACACGGGTTTTCTCACTCTCACCTCAGGCGTTTTCCCCTGGACCTGCTCAGCACGGTGCTGGGCGGTGGAATGAGCAGCCGGCTGTTTACCGAGATAAGAGAACGCAAGGGATTGGCCTATGACATTCATAGCTATACGGAGCACTTTCTTAACTCGGGGGCATTCACCGTCTATGCCGGGGTTGACCCCGGGAAGGTGGAGACAACCGTGACCGCCATCATCGAGGAGATAGCCCAGGTCAAGCAGGGAGTCAGCGCCGACGAACTGACCAGGGCCAAGGAACTGTCCAAGGGAAGACTGTATCTGCGGCTTGAGGACAGCAGGAACGTGGCTCTATGGAATGGCAGTCAGGAACTGCTGTTAGACAAGATCCTGAGCGTCGACGATGTCATTGCCATTGTGGATGCTATTACCGCAGATGAGTTGAGAGACGTGGCCGAGGAGATACTGACGGACAGCGGGCGCAATCTAGCCATAACCGGGCCTGTCAGGGACGATGAGCCGTTAAGGCGGTTACTGCGAATATGAGCACAAAGCAGAGGACCGCCTGACGGCGGTCCTCCGTTTTGTCAGCGCAATCTGCGGCTGTCTAGTACTCCGGATAGCCCCCTCCGGGCGGCATGGCCGGCATCTTTTCCTTCTCAGGAATGTCGGTGACCAGGGCCTCAGTGGTCAGGATCATAGTAGCGATACTGGCACCGTTCTGTAGGGCGCTCCTGGTGACCTTCAGGGGGTCGACAATGCCGCTATCTATCATGTTCACGCCCAGTTCATCCTTGTAGGCGTCGTAGCCGATACCCGGCTTGCTGCCCTTCACCTCGTTTATCACCACTGAACCCTCGCGGCCGCTGTTCTCAGCGATGCACCTCAGAGGCTCCTCAAGGGCCCGCTTCAATATGGCTACACCGGTAGCTTCATCTCCCTTGAACTTGAGTTTCTTCAGAGCGGGCAAGGCGTTGAGCAGGGCCACACCGCCACCGGGCAGAATGCCTTCCTCCACAGCGGCCCGAGTAGCCGACAAGGCGTCCTCAACACGGTGCTTCTTCTCCTTTAGCTCTGTTTCAGTAGCAGCACCGACCTTGATCACTGCCACGCCGCCGGCCAGTTTGGCCAGCCTCTCCTGTAGTTTCTCCTTGTCATAGTCTGACGTGCTGATGTCGATCTCGGACCTGATCTGCTTGATCCGAGCCTCGATGGCCTTCGTCTCGCCCTTACCTTCAACAATGGTGGTATTGTCCTTGTCCGCGATCACCCTTCTGGCTCGCCCCAAGTCCTCCACGCTCACTGAATCGAGTTTCCTGCCTACCTCCTCCGAGATGACAGTGCCTCCGGTAAGAACGGCTATATCCTGGAGCATGGCCTTTCTCCTGTCGCCAAAGCCAGGTGCCTTAATCGCCAGGGGAGACAGGGTGCCCCTCAGTTTGTTAACTACCAACGTGGCCAGGGACTCGCCTTCCACATCCTCGGCAATGATAACCAGGTTCTTGGACACCTGCACGATCTTCTCCAGGGCAGGAAGTATCTCAGTTATCGCCGAGATCTTCTTGTCGGTAATGAGAATGCAGGGATCTTCCAGTTCCGCTCTCATCTGTTCAGCGTTGGTGATGAAATAGGGGCTAATGTAGCCGCGGTCGAATTTCATTCCCTCTACGAACTCTGTCTCGAACTGCAGACCCTTACCTTCCTCAACCGTGATTACGCCATCCTTGCCCACCTTCTCCATGACATCGGCGATCAGATCGCCGATCTCAGGGTCAATGGCCGATATAGCCGCCACCTGAGCCACCTGTTCTCTACCTGCCACGGGTATGGACATCCTCTTCAGTTCGTCCACCAGGGTTTCCACGCCCTTGTCGATCCCGCGCTTCAGTGCCATGGCATCAGCACCGGCAGCGATATTCTTGAAACCCTCGCTCACTATGGCCTGAGCCACGATAGTGGATGTGCTTGTGCCGTCGCCGCAGGCATCGTTGGTCTTGGTGGCCGCCTGCTTGACCAGCTGTACGCCCATGTTCTCGAATGGATCGGGCAGCTCGATCTCCTTGGCTATGGAGACGCCGTCGTTGAGGACCGACGGAGCGCCCCACTTCTTATCCAGCGCCACAGGCCTCCCCCGGGGCCCTAGAGTTACCCTGACGGCGTCCGTCAGGACGTCCACGCCATTCTTCAATGACTTCCTTGCTTCTTCACCGAAAATGATCTGTTTTGCCATTCAGTTACCTCCTTTTGCTAACTCTTCTTGGCCAGGATATCACCTTCACGCATGATAACCAGTTCTTCACCATCTAGCTTGAACTCAGTGCCCGCATATTTCGAGTAGATAACCTTGTCGCCCTTCTTAACATCCATGGCTATGCGCTTGCCGTCCTCGGTCAACCTGCCCGGGCCAGCGGCGATTATCTTCCCTTCCTGAGGCTTCTCCTGAGCCGTATCCGGTAGCACTATCCCCCCCTTGCTCACCTCTTCCTTGGGGGTGGGTTTTATGACTACCCTGTCGCCCAAAGGTTCTATTTTAGGCATGTTCCCTCCTTTCTCAGATATATATTAGCACTCTGCCCATGAGATTGCTAACCGTCATTATAACAAGAAAACAAAAAAATGCAAACAGAATCCGGTCTCACTCGGCGGATTCATGTTGCATTGTTACACGCAACCGTGTATAATGCCAGGCAATGCAGCCAGAGAAGAGACGCAGAAAACAATGGAGCAGCGACGAAATCAGGGCCCTGAGGCAGCACCTGAACCTGACCCAGACAAAGCTGGCCCAGGAGTTGGGGACACGCCAGCAGACGATAAGCGAGTGGGAGCAGGGCATGTATCGCCCCCGAGGAGCATCCGCTACCCTGCTCAGCATAGTCGCTGAGCGCAGCGGCTTCAGCTACACGACCGGACAGAAACAAGATGGTGCGTAGCAGAACGGCCGCCCCGCTATCTCCACGATCCATGGCCGTATTCCCGGATTGAGGCCGCCGGTGCAAGGCACCACTTGATCTATTTCGCCCATGGCTACACGAAAACGGATAGAGCTCACTGAAAGGCAGGTAGCGGTGGTGTGGCAGCAGATAGTGGGACGGAACTTGGCCTGCACCGGAGATGAGCCGATCAAGGTAATCTACCCGGGCAGGGCCAACGGCGACAAGGGGCCTGATTTCCGGGATGCAGTTATCAGGCAGCAATCCAGCCTGGCCAGAGGTGACGTAGAGGTTCATGTCAGGTCCAGCGACTGGTATGGGCACGAACACCACGCCGACGCCGAGTACAATGATGTCATCCTCCATGTAGTGATGTGGCACAACTGCAACTCGATCACCCTGCTGCAGAGCGGCAGATCGGTGCCCGTCCTATCCCTAAGTCAGGCACTACAACACCAAGCTTATCTGCTGCCTCATAGGCTGGCCTGCTTCCAGACACCTGGCCAGCCCGACAGGAAGCGTCTGCTCGGTTCTCTGAGTTCTGCCGGTGAAGAAAGATTCAGGCATAAGGCAGCACGTTTCCGGGAGGATCTCGTTGGCCTGACCGCGAGGGAGGAGGCGGGGCAGGTGCTGTTCCGGGGCATGATGAGGGCTCTGGGCTACGCCAAGAATACAAGTCCCTTTGAAGAGCTTGCCGACAGAATGCCGCTCAAAGGTCTGGAGGCTGGACAGGGTCTGGCCGTCAAACAAGCCTTGTTGTTGGGCACAGCCGGCCTATTGCCCTCACAGAGATGGCCTGACGAAAGCGTCAGCGCCCCGGAAGTCCAGAAGCTGGAGCAGACCTGGCGATCAGCGCGTGAGAGCCTTAGGACCATGAGCAAAGAGGACTGGAACCTATCCCATATATACCCCAACAACTCTCCTGTCCGGCGCATCATCGCCCAGAGCCATCTCCTTGAGCGCTACCGCAAAGACGGCCTGCTCACTGCGATGATCGACCTCGTCATGAAGACGCCGCTGCCCAAGGGACAACATACACTGGAGAATGGCCTGACTGTGGCCGGCCGTGGATACTGGCGGGACCACTTCGATTTCGCCGCCAGAAGCAGAACAAGGATGTCGGCCCTGCTGGGAAACAACAAGGCCCGCGAACTCGCGGTGAACGTGGCCCTGCCCTTTGCCTACTCGTGGGGGCAGCTAACCGGGGAGACGGGTCTGGCCGAGAGAGCCCTGGAAGTCTACCGCAGTTATCCGCGGTTGACCGATAACTGTATAACGCTTCACATGAAGAAGCAGTTCGGCCTGGAAGGGCCCTCTGGCCTCACCGCGTGCCATCAGCAGGGTCTCATTCATATCTTCAGGTGCTACTGTCGCGAGGGGAGATGCTCGCAGTGTCCTCTAGTCGCTTGAACAAGCCGGAGCGAACCCCGGAGTCAGAATCGATGACAGCATGATTTGACAAAGTCTCAGATACCCGCTAAGATGCCAGCGGAGGGCAATTCCGTGTCAGGGAGCGACATGTCAACACACGTTCCTTGACATGCTACCGTATGCAATCAGGGATTGTTTCCGGGGTGGTCATTATCACATTAGCAGCCGGGATGAGACTGGTGTCCATCCCGGCGATAGATGTGCCAATAGGGGGTCTCCATTATCTGGAGACTCCTAGTTTTTTGTCAGGCACAGGAGGTAGGAGTTGAACGACATCCAGAAGAAGCTAATCGAGTACCTTGAGTCGGAGCACAAGTTCACCCAGATGGTGCTCTGGAACGACGAGAGGCTGGGGCTGCAGATAAGCATCATCGTGGATGACACGACGCTGGGCCCCGGCATCGGCGGGACGAGGTGGCGGCCGTTTCCCACCAGAACAGAGGCCCTCGTCGATAACAGCCGCCTGGCCAGGGACATGACACATAAGCTGGCCATGGCCTTGGGAGAGGATACGGAGCTGGCGCAGGCCGGCGTTGGTTTCGGCGGGGGTAAGGCGGTGATCAGCGGCGAGCCGACCAGGGATAGGGGCAAGCGAAAGGAACAACTGACGGCTTACGCGCAACTGATAAACAGCCTGGGCGGCAGGTACGTCACCTCGATCGATGTGGGAACGACCGTGGAAGACATGATAATGATGAAAGAGGTGACCAAGTGGGTGGCGGGACTGCCCCACGAGATGGGGGGCAGCGGCGATCCCTCGCCGGCCACGGCCATGGGGGTGGTGTGGGGGATGAAGGCCTGCCTGGAAGCGGTGTTCGGCACGCAGTCCTTCAAGGATAGGACCATCGCCATACAGGGGATAGCGGGCAAGGTGGGCAGCAGTTTGGCCAGGATGCTTGCCTCCGAGGGAGCAATACTGCTCGGTTCGGACATCAACGAGGCGGGCGCTCAGCAGGTAGCCAAAGAGGTCGGCGCCAGGCTGGTTCCCTCAGACCAAATACACCACCAACAATGCGACATCTTCTCCGCCAATGCTTACGGCGGCGTACTCAACGACGACACAATTCCTCAGCTCAGGTGCCGAATCGTGGCTGGCGCGGCCAATAACCAGTTGTGGGAACCCCGAAAACACGCGGCAATGCTGCACGACAGGGGCATTCTGCATGCCCCCGAATTCTGGATAAACGGCGGAGGGGTGATAAACGTTGCCCATGAGTTTCATCCGCAGGGATACTCTCAGGACAGGGCATTTGCCGACATAAAGAGGATCTATAACCGGGGCAAGGAGATGATTGAGACTTCCCGGAAGGACAAGATTTCACTGTACATGGCCGCAATGAAACTGGCTGAAGAGAGAGTGAGAAGAGCCAGAGACGGTAAGACAGCCAGCTAGGAGAGGCGGCCCCGAACTCGCGCTGTCCCTCTGGCGGTTCCTGCGGAAGGCAGGAGCCAGGCGATCAGAAGACTTCAAGACAGGGCTGATGCTATGCCGAGAGGAGCGATAATAGTTGATAAGGAACGGTGCAAGGGTTGCGGGCTATGCCTGGTTTTCTGCCCCCAAGACGTGCTCGCCTTTTCGGGAGAGCACAACCGCAGCAGCTACGATGTGGTTTGCATGAAACATCCCGAACAATGTACCGGCTGCGGATTCTGCGCCCAGACATGTCCCGACATAGCGATTGAGGTCTACCGGCAGAAGAAGCCTAAGGATGGGAGCTGATACCATAGACAAAGTCCTGATGACGGGGAATGAGGCCATGGCCGAGGCGGGCATCCGCGCCGGCTGCCGGGCCTATTTCGGCTATCCCATCACGCCGCAGAATGAGCTTCTGGAGTATATGTCAGCCCACATGCCGCAGGCAGGTGGGGCCTTCATCCAGGCAGAGAGCGAGATCGCGGCCATCAACATGTGCTACGGTGCCTCGGCTGCGGGCGTGCGCACAATGACTTCATCATCGAGCCCCGGGATCAGCCTGAAGATGGAGGGGATATCCTATATTGCCGGCGCCGACCTGCCCTGTGTCATCGTCAATGTAGTGCGCGGCGGCCCGGGCCTGGGCAATATTGCCCCGGCCCAGGGCGATTACTTCCAGGCAACCAAGGGAGGAGGACACGGCGACTACCGCATGATAGTACTAGGTCCCTCAACCATACCGGAGGCTACTGAGCACGTAATGCTGGCCTTTGAACTGGCGGACAAGTACCGGGGCCCGGTGATGATTCTGGCCGATGGGATGCTTGGACAGATGATGGAGCCGGTTGTCCTACCGAAACCCGTCGACCCGGCCACATTGCCGGCCAAGCCATGGGCTCTCACAGGCGCTAAGGGAAGAGAGCCCAATATCGTTACCAGCTTCTACCTGGACCCCGAAGAGCTCAACATGATGGACGTCAAGCGCGAGAGTCGATATCGGCAGATAGAGGAGCAGGAGGTGCGCTACGAAGAGCACGAGACTGCTGATGCCACCGTTGTCATCGCAGCCTACGGCTCTGTGGCCCGGATCGCCAGGACCGTGGTGAAGATGGCCAGAGGCGAAGGGATCAAACTCGGCCTGCTGCGGCCGATCAGTCTGTGGCCCTTCCCTTATGCGCCGCTGCGTGCCATCGCCGATCGTGTCGACGCCATCCTTACCGTGGAGATGAACGCAGGCCAGATGGTGGAGGACGTGCGCCTGGCGGTAGCCGAGCGAGCTCAGACCCCATTCTACGGCGTGCTCGGCGGCCTGGTACCCACCCCCAAGGATATCCTCAGAGAGGTGAAGCGCTATGCCGGTTAGTACAGAGAACATGGTCAAGGTATTCGAACGACCGAACAGCCTCAATGAATCCCAGTTCAGCTATTGCCCGGGTTGCCATCATGGGGTAGTTACCCGCATCGTCGCCCAGACCATTGACGAACTCGAGATTCGGGAACGCACTGTGCTGGTGGCGCCTGTGGGTTGTTCAGTCAGCATGTACCAGTGGTTTCGCTGCGACGGAACCCAGGCCTCTCACGGCCGGGCATGTGCGGTAGCAACCGGCCTGAAGCGAGTCAACCCGAACCTCATCGTTTTCACCTATCAGGGCGACGGCGACCTGGCCGCCATCGGGACGGCGGAATCCATCCACGCCGCCAATCGGGGCGAGAACATAACAGTCATCTTCATCAACAACCAGATCTATGGTATGACCGGAGGGCAGATGGCCCCCACCACCCTACTAGGACAGTGGGCCACCAGTTGTCCGGACGGCCGTGAAGGCAGCCTGGCCGGTTACCCGCTTCGGTTTGCCGAGATGGTGGCCCAACTGGAAGCGCCGGTCTACGTTACCCGCCAATCGGTCTACGACCAGAAGCGTATCATGGCCACAACCCGGGCCATTATGAAGGCGTTCCGGTATCAGGTGGAGGGCAAGGGGTACGCCCTGGTGGAGGTCCTCACCAACTGCCCCACTAACTGGAAGATGGGTCCGGTTGAGGCCAATCGTCGGCTGGCAGATGAGGTGGTCAAGACATTCCCGCTAGGCGACCTCGTGGACAGGGGGCAAAGTGGATAATACATTCATATTTGCTGGCTTCGGAGGCCAGGGGGTTATACTGGCAGGCAAGCTCCTGGCCCAGGCGGGAACAGAATACGGCCTACACGTGACCTGGCTTCCATCCTACGGCCCGGAGATGAGGGGTGGGACGGCAAACTGCACAATAGTCCTCTCTGACGAACCCATCGGCTCACCTGTGGTGGATACGCCCACCGGCCTCATCGCCATGAACCTCCCTTCTCTCGACAGATTCGAAAAGGCTGTGGCCGGATCGGGCACCATAGTAGTCAACTCCTCCCTGGTAGCGCGCCAGGTAGAGCGCGAAGACGTGCGAGCCCTAGCACTGCCGCTTAACGACATCGCTGCCTCGCTGGGCAACCCCAGAGCCGCCAACATGGTCGCGTTGGGCGCCCTGGTTAAGGCCACCGGAGCAGTGCCCCTAGAGACAGTGCAGAGGGCAGTAACCACCATGCTGGGACACAAGGCCAGCAGCGAGCTCATCGAAGTGAACAAGCGAGCACTGGCAGCCGGCTACGAGGCCGTGTAGCCTGATTGCCAGCCAGTTGAATGGCAGGCATGCCTAATAGCTGCATCCCAAGGCTGAGAACACAACCGTATCACCCGGACCACAAGCCCATCAGCAAAATTCATCGAGCCCGACAAGACAGGCCCCGGCGTCAACCGATACTCAGGCTCGACACCACATCCAGATCATAGCCGCTGCTTGCGCCGGCACGGAGATGGTAGTAGCCGCAGGCGGCCACCATAGCGGCATTGTCGGTGCATAAGTGGGAAGGGGGAATGAGCACCGGCACCGGCGACTTGGCCACAAAACGCGCCGTCAGCGATTTGTTGGCTGCCACTCCACCGCTGAGCAGAATCTGCCGCACTCCTGACTGTCTGGCGGCTTCAACCGTCTTGGCCACCAGAACCTCGATTACAGCCGTCTGAAAGCTTGCCGCGGCGTCAGGCACGGAAACCCCTCCCTTATCAACAAGATGCCACAGGGCGGTCTTCAGTCCACTGAAGCTGAAATCATGGCTGTTCCTGAGCCAGGCCCGGGGTAGGGACAAGGACGGCGTTCCTGAGCTGGCGGCCCGTTCAATGGCCGGCCCCCCTGGGTAGCCCAGGCCCAGGATCCTGGCCGCCTTGTCAAACGCCTCGCCAGCAGCGTCATCGCGGGTCCGCCCCAACTTCTCATATCGCCCATGGCCCTTCATCAGCACCAGATCGCTGTGTCCGCCGGAGACAATCAGGCAGAGGCAGGGGAAATCCACGCTTCCCGAGTCGCCTGCTGAAGGTGATTCAAGCCAATTGGCGTATATATGCGACTCAAGGTGGTTGACCCCGATAAGAGGCAGCTTCCTGGCCAGGGCGACCGCCTTGGCTATGTTCACACCGACCAGCAGCGACCCGGCCAACCCCGGACCGAAGGTCACGGCAATGCCGTCGATGTCACGCCAATCCACATCCCTCATTGCCTGCTCGATCACCGGGATGATGGTGAGTAGATGCTGTCTTGAGGCAACCTCAGGGACTACGCCACCGTAGCGCGCATGAATGTCTATCTGTGAAGCCACCACATTGGACAGGATCCGTCTGCCGTCCTCCACCACGGCAGCAGCCGTCTCATCACACGAAGTTTCAATACCCAAGACTTTCATCTTCGTTCTATTCCCTTGACACCGGCACATATCTAAGACCCGGAACAACAACAGACCGCAAAGCCGCGCGGTGTGCATCTCCAGCACTGCCAGGGCCTCTCTGATTCAGCTGTAAGGACTCACACTCTGCATAGATCACTGGTCACCATGGGGTTTGGCAGATACACAGCACCACAGCGCTACACGCCTGCCTCTCCCGCTCTCCTGACGGCGTATTGCAGGGCCAGCGGCGCAAAGAAGCCATACACGCCTGTCGTTGTCGCCATGATGGTGATGATCCTGCCTCCAAGCTCATGTCCCGACAGTGCTTGAGCCGCAAGAAAGGCAAGGCCCATAACAACGCCTGCCTGGTTCAGCAATGCAAACCCAAGGTATCGCCTAGCTTTGGGCTCAGCACCTGACAAGGAAGCTCCTACTCGGCAACCCACCACCATGCCGATGGTTCTGCCCGCACAGTATACAAGCACCACCGGCCATACGAGGTGAAACAATGAGAAGTCCATGGCCATACCGATTGCCGCGAAAAAAAGAACGAATACTGGCGTCATAATGCTGTCCACCAGTTGATTGGCGCGATTGCCAATCTGGGCATTCAGGTTTATCACTGCGGCCCCCAAAGACATACACGCGAGGATGGTTGAGACTCCTATCATCTCTGCAAGTCCCCAGCACAGCACGATGACCGCCACAAAGACAATGAAGAGGTGCTCGGAGGAGAGCGAGATCTTCTTTGTGAAGCCGGAAACAGCTATCCCCAGCGCCAGCCCCAGTCCCATGCCGCCGAGGATCTCCCACAAGGGGGAAGAAAGAGAAGAAGACAGGCTTGCCTCTACACCCGACAACATCTGGGCCAGTACAATCCCCATCGAGAAGATAATCACCACGACCGCATCAGCCAACCCCACCATGGCCATGGTAATATCCGTAAGGGTTCCTTTTGCCCTCAGGTCCCTTAATACGGCGATCGTACCGGCAGGGCTGGCTGCAGGCGCCAGCGACCCGAGGATAATGGAAAGCGGGAGATCCTTGGTCAGCAGGTAGACAAAACCCCATACCGCAACAGAGGTGACGAGCACCTGCGTAACCAGTATGATCACCACCTGTCTACCTATCCGCCTTAGGAAGACCGAGGAAAAGGTAGATCCCACCGTATATGCCACAAAGGCCAGTGTTACACCGGTGATGATGACGCTGAACTGTGCAGGGGCACTGAAATGCAAGACCTGGCCTATGACAATGCCTGAGATGAGATATGCCAGGATTTCCGTTAAGCGCAGCCTGCGTAGTGCCCTTCCCAGTATGAATCCCAGTATCAGAATCAAGCCAACAAGAACATAGATGTTCATCCCGCGTTCATGAACTTATATCGGAGGTTCCTGACCAGCAACTGTATTGTTATTTCGCCCAAGAGCGCTTTTCCCTCATCTACAACTGCCAGCCGACGGATATCGAAGGACGAAAGCTTCCCCACGATGTCCGCCACGATATCCTCGGGCGAGCATAAGACGGGTTCATGCGTCATCACATCCCGAACAAGGCTCTCTGTATGCAACATGTCAGCCCTGGAAATCCCGAACAGCCTTTCCTTTCTTTGCCCCGGAGGAACAATCAGCCGCAGAATATCGTGCTCTGTTACCACGCCAACCACCTTCATATCCTGTATATTGTTGACTACCCACGCATGTGCGTTCTCAGATAGTTTGGTAAGGAACTCGACCCAGGTGGCGTTCTCCGCCACAAACGGAGTATCATGAATAGGTGTCATTATCTCCTTTACCGTTAGCTTGTAGAGTTCTTCCATCATGGTCTCCTCAGGTAACCGGCATACCACGAGGGGTTAGAACGTCCCTTCAGCCGCCTAAGGTACGATAGCTCTGCCGACGACTATGTGCGCGTAACGATATCCCGGCTGGACAAAACGTGTATGCCGGCATTCTAATACAGAAGGCGACCTCAGGCAAGCAACAACGAGTTGCCCTGTGGTGTTCATTATGCTAGCGTAGCCCCAGATTGCAGACGTCCTGAACATGACATCTATCATTCTGGCAGGTGGGAGAAGCACCAGGCTGGGCCGGAGCAAGGCTCTCCAAGTTGTCGGGGACAGAACCCTGATACAGTGGGTTGTCGACCGCCTAGCCGTCCTGAGCACGGAGATCATCATAGCAACTGCCCATGGAGAGGCCATCCCCTGCTCGTCGCCCGTGACCATGAGAACTGTGGCGGATGTCTACCCCGACGGGGGGCCGCTGGGAGGGATCTACACCGGGCTGGCCTCTTCGTCTGGCGCCCGGGCCATCATAGTTGGCTGCGACACGCCCTTTCTGAACGTCGAGCTACTTGCTCATATGATGCGGATCTCACCGGAGTTCGACGTTGTGGTTCCGCGGGTAGGAGACAAGGTAGAGCCGCTATGCGCGGTGTACTCCAGGCGCTGTATGGACACCATAAGGGGCCTGCTGGATGAGAACGAACTGAGAATCACCACGCTTTTTGGCCTGGTGAGCGTCAGATACATCGAGGTGTCTGAGATAGACACGTTCGATCCGGAGCACCTGAGCTTCCTCAATGCCAACAGCCAGACCGACCTGGAGAGGGCCAGAAGGCTGGCAGCCGAAAGAGGCCTGAGCTAGGACTGACTGCCTACGGTGTCCCGCAAGGGACTGGGGCCGAGCTTCTTGATCTCCGAGACGAAATCGGTCACCACCTGGGCAAACCTCTGCCCCTCGGCGGCCGAGACCCACTCCAGCCTCAGCCGCTCGGACTCGATTCCCAGCTCAAGCAGCAGCTTCTTCAGCAGCAGCATCCTGCGCCGGGTCTTGTAGTTCCCCTCTAGATAGTGACAATCCCTGGGGTGGCATCCCCCTACAAACACGCCGTCAGCTCCCAAACGAAAGGCGTGCAGGATATACAGGGGGTCAACCGCTCCCGAACACATAAGCCTTATCATCCTCAAGTTGGGCGGATATTGAAGCCGGCTTATTCCGGCAAGGTCAGCCCCCGCATATGCGCACCAATTGCAGCAGAAGCCGATAATCTTGGGCTCAAAACTATCCGTCATCATACTCCTGCCAGAGCCGCACTGAGCGCAGCTGAGATCTCCTCCCTCGTGAATCCTCGCTGCTGGACAGCCCCGGACGGACAGGCAGCGCAGCAGGTGCCGCAGCCCTTGCATAGAGCCGCATTCACCACAGAGACCCCCTTCTCCCGATCCACAGCGATCGCTACGTAAGGACACATGGCCTCGCATATGCCGCAACCGGTACATATCTTCTCGTTCACAGAAGCAACAATGCCTTCTCCGGTTACGGCATCCTTGACCAGCACTAGAGAGGCGCGGGCAGCAGCAGCCTTAGCCTGGGCAATGCTTTCCTCGATGGTCTTCGGTGCGTGGGCCAGTCCACAGACAAACACCCCGTCGGTGGCGAAGTCAACCGGGCGCAGCTTCACATGCGCCTCCAGGAAGAAGCCGTCCTGGTTCAGAGGCACCTTGTACAGCATGGCCAGTTCGTTGGCTTCAGGCGAAGGAACCATGGCTGCACTCAGCGCCAGGATATCGGCATCGATCACCACGTTCTGCCCCAGCACAGGGTCATAGGTCTCGACACCAAGCAGGAACCTGCTGTCCCTTCTTCTCTGACTGACCCGGGGCTTGTTCTCCAGATCATAGCGCACGAAGATGACACCCTTCTGCCTCGCCTCCTCATAGTACTTCTCGCTGAACCCGTAAGTTCGCACATCTCGATAGAGGATGTAGATGTTCATGTCGGGCTTCATCTCTTTGAGCCTCAGGGCATTGTTGATTGCCCTGTTGCAGCACACCCTGGAGCAGTAGGGTCGGTTCTCATCCCGGCAGCCAACGCACTGGATCATAACCAGGTTGTCGCAGTTCACGATATCAGGAGCCTTCTTCAGCAGCTCTTCCTCAAGCTCAAGCTGAGTAAGCACCCTCGGGTCTTTGCCATACAGATACTCCTCGGGTTTGTACTCCTCCGCTCCGGTGGCGATTATGGTCACGCCGTGTTCCAGCTTCTCCACCACCCTGCCGCGGTACCTCATGACCTCTGTCGTGAAGTTGCCCACATACCCGTGGACATCGACTATCCAGGTGTCGGTATACACCCTGATCCTGGGATGCTCCTGCACCTTGTGTATAAGCCCATCCAGAAACTCCTGAATATCCTCACCCTCAAGGCCGAAGTGTATTCTTCTGGTTATGCCGCCCAGCACGTTGCTTCTCTCGATCAGATCAACCTCGAATCCCTGTTCTGCCAATGTCAGTGCGCTGGTCATCCCGGCTACGCCTCCCCCGATAACCAACGCCCGGTGGTTGACCGGCAAGGCCACCGGTGTGAGCGGTTCGATCAACGCCGCCTTAGCCACCGCCATTCTCACCAGGTCCTCTGCCTTTACGGTCGCTTCTTCCTGCTCATGCATATGTACCCATGAACACTGGTCCCGGATGTTCGCCATCTCGAACAGATACGGGTTCAGCCCGGCCTGCCTGATTGTCTCCCTGAACATGGGCTCATGCGTCCTGGGAGTACAGGAAGCCACCACAACCCTGTTCAGCCTGTATTCCTCAATGGCTTTCTTGATCTTCTCCTGTGTGTCCTGAGAGCAGGTGAAGAGATTTCTTTCGGCATATTCCACGTTAGGCAGGGTCCTGGCATAGTCGGCGACCTCGGGCACATCCAGGTATCCGCCAATGTTAACTCCGCAGTGACAGACGAAAACACCGATTCTGGGCTCCTCCCCGCTAACATCTCTCTCAGGGGGATACTCCTTTGTTCTGGTCAATGTCCCTCTCGCCGGAGCCAGCAAGGCAGAGATCTCCCCCGCCGCCGCACTTGCCTGCACTACAGTCTCAGGAATGTCCTTGGGAGCCGAGAAAGCTCCGCAGACGAATATCCCGGGCTGGGAAGTCGTCATGGGCAGGAACGGTTGTGTCTGGCAGAAACCGTACGGGTTGATCTGAACACCGCCCTTCCTGGCAAGCTCCACCAGTTCCGGCGAAGACTGAAAGCCTACAGAAAGGACCACCATGCTGAATCGCTCGGTCGTCACGGTGCCGTCCTCGGTGGCGAACTTGACCACCAGGTCCCCGCTGCTGTCGGCCGATTCGATGCTGTAGACCTTCGATCTGACGAAGTTGATTCCGCTTTCTTCCTTGGCGCGCTCATAGTACTTGTCGAAATCCTTGCCATGAGTCCTGATATCCATGAAAAAGATGGTGATGTCTAGAGGCACGGTGCTATGCTCCTTGGCAATCACAGCCTCCTTGATGGCGTAGGTACAACAAACGGAAGAGCAGTAAGGCCGGTTATGACTTGGATCCCTGGAACCGACGCACTGTATGAATGCTATCCTTTGCGGTGGCGTCAAGTCTGAGGGCCTGAGCAAGGTCCCCTGGTAAGGACCAGTGGCGCCCAGGATGCGCTCAAACTCGATGCTGTTCACCACATTAGGATATTTCCGATAGCCAAGCTCATATTGAACCGAAGGGTCAAAAAGATCATACCCGGGGGCGAACACGACAGCGCCCACGTTCAGGTCCAGGTATTCATCCTGCATCTCGTATTCGATGGCCTGCGCGGTGCAGCGCGCCGCACACTCCTGGCACTGAAAACAACCCTCGATCTGTGAGGCCAGGCATCTCTCAGCCTCTTCTCTGGCCTCGGAGACGGAATAACCCAGCTCAACCTCTTCAAAGCTCTTGATCCGTTCCTCCGGGTCCAGCTCTTTCATAGGAACCCTGTTTCTGGAAGGCACACGCTGCCTCAGCGCCGCAAGCTCTACCTCACTGAGCTTCTTCAGTTGCCTCTCCTCCTCCTTAGGCGACAGAGGTTCTCCCCTCAGATATTCATCTATGGAACGGGCCGCCTGCTTACCGGCCGCTATAGCCTCAATAGCGATGGATGGTCCGCTGACTGCATCACCACCGGCAAAAATCCCATCCACGCTACTGGCCAGAGCCCCATCCGTTACGATCGTTCCCCCGCGAGAAATCTGTATGCCGGACTCCCGAGCGAAATCAAGAATCGAGGCTTGCCCCAGGGCAGTGATAACGGTATCAACGTCGACCATGAACTCCGAACCTGGAACCGCGACAGGGCGGCGACGTCCGCTGGCATCAGGCTCGCCGAGTTCCATCCTGACGCACTCCATCCCTGAGGTCCTCCCGCCTTCAATGATGATTCCGGTGGGGTTGGTCAGAAACACCATCTCGATCCCCTCTTCCTCAGCACCCCTTACCTCCGAAGGCGTGGCCGGCATCTCGTCCCTTGAGCGCCGATAGATAACCTTTACGTCGGACCCCAAACGCCTGGCCACCCTGGCAGCATCAACCGCGGTATTGCCTCCACCCACTACCGCCACCCTCTGTCCCAGTTCAACCTCCTCGCCCATGTTGGCACGCCACAGGAAGTCGATAGCGTTGATAACCTGCGGTGAATCGCCTCCAGGGATGTCAAGCTTCGTACCACCATGAGCGCCGGTGGCGATGAACACGGCCTCATGGGATGTTCTAAGCGCCTCCAGTTGTATGTCCTCTCCTATTCTGCTGTTTGTCCTTATCTCGACTCCCAGTCTTCTTATGTAGTCTATCTCTTTGTTGAGTATAGCTTTGGGCAGGCGATACTCGGGAATGCCCACCCTGAGCATGCCTCCCGGTTCCGGCATGGCCTCGAATATGGTTACTTCATAGCCTGCCAGGGCAAGGTCGTGGGCTGCGGCCAGGCCTGCCGGACCGCTGCCGATAATGGCGATCTTCCTCCCGTTTCTGGTGATCTCGGGCACCTCGACAGCATCGATATCGATCTGGTCGGTGACAAATCTCTTCAGTTCCCTGATTGCTATAGAGTCATCCATCTGCGCCCGATTGCAGGCCTTCTCACAGGGGGCATAGCAGACGCGGCCGCAAACAATAGGGAGCGGATTGGTGCTTCTTATCAGGTCATACGCTTCCTTGATCTTGCCGTCGGCGATCAACCTGGCATAGCCCTGAATATTCATGTGAATAGGGCAGGCGTCGCTGCAGGCTGCCTTACAGGGCCTGTCAGCCCGCCTGTCGATCACATAAGTGTTGGGCACAGATTGTAGGAAGGGGGTGTAAATCGCCTTGCGCTGCACCAAGCCCTGGTCGTACTCGTTCTTCATCGTAACCGGGCAACCCTGAGCACATAGGCCACATCCCGTGCATTTCGCTCCATCAACGAACCTGGCCTTCTTCTTCACCGATACTATGAAGTTGCCCGGCCGCCCCTTGATATCCAGCAGCTCAGAGTAGGTCAGAAGCTCAATATTGAGGTGTCTGCCGCACTCCACCAGTTTGGGCGATAGAATACACATGGAGCAATCGTTGGTGGGGAAGGTCTTGTCCAGTTGGGCCATGACTCCGCCGATGGAGGGAGTCCTCTCCACGAGGTAGACATAGTATCCAGACTCAGCAAGGTCCAGCGATGTCTGAATACCCCCTATGCCTCCCCCTACGACAAGAACCGCTCCTACTGTGCCGTTTCCGTCTTGCTTATCCATAACAATACCTTCACATTACAGCTTCTGCAGCACCTTCTTAGCCAGTTCGGCGGGCTCGAAATCGCCTCCCTGGGCTCTCGAGTCGGCGACGCCGCTAACCATCTGGTGACGCAGCTTCTGGCAGAATACGTCGATCTCCCTGACCTTCTCCGGAAAGGACGGGGCTACGTACCCTTCTCTGACTGCCATGCCTCTCAAAGCCTTCATGATATCGGCAAAATCAACGTTCTGAGGGCAGTGGGCCTGGCAGCTGTAACACTGAATGCAGAACCAGATCGTATCTGACGACAAAACCTCTCTCCTCAACCCCAGAAGAACCATCCGGATTATGCGACGGGGGTTAAACTTCTGGTCTATGTCAGAAACCGGACAGCTGGCTGTACAGAGACCACAGGCGAAGCAAAGCCTGATCCTCTCTCCTCCAGGCTCATCGGCAACGTCGTATTTGAATCTGGTGTCCAGTTCGTTCAAAGCTACAGTCATCTTCGCCTCCTTGATGCCGTTCAGGCCGGAACCACTACGCTAGTCCGGCGGCCTCCAGTATCTCCGGTACCCTGTCCTCCCGTCCGATAAACATGATGTGTACCCCATCACAGACGTTCTGTTCCTTGATCTGCCTTATCAGGCGGGCAGCCATCTCTATGCCCTTGGCGACGCCGGTGCCCTTGGGGGCCTCGGCCAGTTCATCGATCAGGGACTGAGGGATGAAGATGCCGGGAACATTCTCGTTCATATATGAGGCCATCTTCACGCCGATGACGGGTACTATGCCCCCCAGTATCTTTACGTCTTGATCGATCTTGCGGACGAACTCCGTGAACCTCTTGAGTTCATCGAGATCATAGACAGCCTGGGTCTGGATGAAATCAACTCCCGCTCTGAGCTTCTTCTCAACCTTGATGAGCTGGGGTTCAAGTGGATCCGACGAAGGCGAAGCAGATGTGCCGATACAGAAATCAACCGCCCCGTCCAGCTCATTGCCTGCCATGTCCTTGCCTGAACTCAGAGTATGTACAAGATGAATGAGCTGCACCGAATCGAGGTCGAACACCTGTTTTGCCTCTTTGTGGTCACCTACGTCAACCGAGTCGCCGGTGAGACAGAGCACGTTACTGATACCCCGGGAATAGGCAAACAGGAGATCCGCCTGAATGGCCAGACGATTCCTGTCGCGGCAGGTTATCTGCAGCACCGGCTCGCCACCGTGTTCTTTAATCAGAAGACAAACCCCCACCGATGGATAACGCATCACCGAGCTCTGATTGTCGGTCACATTCAGGGCGTCGACCTTATCCTTGAGAAGCTCAATATGCTCTATAGTCTTGGCCACATTGGAGCCTTTTCCAGGCGCGGCCTCAGCAGTTACCACGAATTTCTTTGTCTTGAGAGTTTCCCTAAAAGGCGTTGCCATTCATCACCCCCTTAAGCTCTGGCCGCCTGGACCCTGCCGGGCCTTTTGACCGCCCGGTAATTCTTGGGCGAGTAATACTCACGCATCAGGTCAAGTCTACCCTGCTTCTCCAGCCTGCGATATATAAGCACCCAGCCACAATCCTTATCAGGGTCTATCTCGCACTTACCACCCTTCCTGGTACCGCCGCAGGGACCGTTCAGCAGCCCCTTGGCACAACGAACCATAGGGCAGACCCCCCCGGTTCGATCCAGCAGGCAGTCACCACAGGCGCCGCACATCTCCACCCAAAGCCCCTCTGTCTCCGGCATGCCGATGAAGGTGGTGTTGACTGCGGGCAGAACTGGCTTGTCCTCAAACCGTTCAGCCATAGTCTGTACTCCCGCCCCGCAGGCCAGCGAGAGCACTGCGTCAACCTGAGCCACCTGCTCGCTGAGCTCTTCTATCATCTCTTTCTCACACTGCCGCTCAACCGTTGCTTCGGATGTTACGATTTCATTTCCCTCTGCGTCGCGGGCCAGTCTCAGTTCTGAGGCGAGTATCCCTACCTCCTTCTCCCCGCCGGCCCAACACACTGCCACGCAGGTTGCACAACCTGCCACAAGCACTCTCTTGTAAGGGGCTAACTCCTGTCTGATCTCTTCCAGTGACTTCCGTTCAGCGATTATCATCTTGCCTCCCTGGACTCTGTGATGTTGCCTTTGTTGTCTCTTCTGTAGCTGCGACAAATTTATGGGGCGCATTCGGACTGAGGTTGACCATCACTGCAGATCTGCCCTCCAACCCGATCTCTTTCAATAGCATCTGGCAGTGTTTCACCCTTTCACCTGCTCTTATGTTCCCGGTAATATGATGACAAGCTCCATCTTCGCATCCCATTACCAGCACCGCCGAGGCGCCCTTCTCAAACGCCCGCAGGATATGGATGACGTCCACCCGGCCGGCGCAGGGAACACGAACTATCCGCACCGCCTCCGGGTAATGAAGTCCCAGTTTTCCCGCCAGGTCGGCGGCCGGATAGGCAGAATGCTGACAACAGAAAGCTACAATAGCTCCCTTCATCCTTCTCCCAAGGCCTCGATCTGGGCCAGCATCTGATCGTCTCTGTAGTCCTGAAACTCGATTGCCTTGGCCGGACAGATAGCGACACAAATGCCACAGGCGTAGCACGCCAGATCCGATATAGCGGCCACTTCCTTGCCACCATCTGTCCCCATCAACTGGATTGCACCGTGTGGACAGACACGGATGCAGGTTAGGCAAGCTACGCACTTCTGCGGGTCTGCCTTGACTCTCTCGATCTCCACCGCAATCGTGCCGGCAGACAGCAGTTCCTGTATGCTGACAACAGCGCAGGAGATATCGGCCAACAGCCGGCCGACGTCGGACTGGCCGCGGCACTCGCCCACAAAGAACAACCCCCGCTTCTCGGAAGCTACGGGATAGAGGTGCACGTTTTCATCCTGGTAGAAGCCCCGGGCGTCCAGGCGAACACCGAGTAGAGAACCCAGAAGCCGTGTCCCTTCAGATGGAAACAGGAGTTCCTCCGCCACCAGAAGCTCGCAGTTGACAACGGCGTCTTCACCCAGGAGGACATCTCTGGCCTCCACCGCTATCCGTTCGTTATCCGTGCTAACCTTCGGAGGACCGGAACACTTCACGAACACGACCCCACAATCCCTGGCCTCCCGATACAGACGCTCTGCTCCCTGGCTATCAACCTTGACATCCTTGCAGAACACGTATACTTCACTCCCCCACGCTCTACGGGCTGCCAGAGCATTACTGAGGCTGGCAAGCGTGGAAAAGCGAGAGCTATCGTCCACAAAATCGAACACGAAACCTATGGCATCTGGCTTCGTGCCCGACAACGGGGCGCCCAGCATATCCCGAAGCTGCTCCTGGGAGACAATATTCATTCCGGAAACCGCCTCGCCCTTAGTTCCCGTTATTGGCGCCAGAGCAGACCCGGTACGGAAGCCGGTGGCAAGCACTATCGCCCCGAACTTGCGGCAGCGATTCTCCCCGTTCCTGCTCATGGTTACAATGAAGTCTCCCATCGTCCCCCTTACTGCCACTATCCGGGCAGAGTTGATCATCTCGATGTTCTCGTCTCGCTCCGCCGCAGCTACCATTGAACTCATGTCTAATCGACACAAGCTATCCAATTCCTGATCCCCGCCTCCTGCGGTCCCTGCGTCTACAAGCAGAGTTGTACACACTCCCGTCGAAGAAAGCCGTAGCGCCGTGCTGAATGCCGAAAACCCACCACCAACCACCAAAACGCCCCTTTCCACAGGCAGATCCTTCTTCTCTACCGGATGGAGCAGTCTCCCTCCGTTTACAGCCATCCTGACGAGTTCCACAGCCTTTGCCGTAACGTCACCTTCATGAGCCCAGGAGCATTGTTCCCTTATGTTTGCCATAGAGAGGAGATGCTCATTCAGGCCGGCATCTTCCAGTGCCCGCCATAGAACATGTTCCTCGAACTCAGGAGAACATGCCGCAACAACCACCCTATCTATGTTCTCCTCCTTGATACGGGAGACCATCTGCTCCCTTCCTGCCTTGCTGCAGAGATTGGAGCTCAAGTTGACGCAGGCGACGCCGGGCATCTCCGTCACCCTGGCCGCAACGGCATCAAAATCAATATTCTTCATGCCTCCGCCGCAGTTGCAGAGGAAGACGCCTATCCTTGTTTCCATCAATCGTTCCCCTGATCAGCTATCGCAAGGGCTCGCAGCACACTCCAGCATCTCCAGTGCACTGGAGGCAGCAGCCATCCCATGAGCCACGGCATCAGGTATGTCCCTGGGGCCCTGACAGGTCCCGGCAAGGAAGATCCCTTTCACGGTGGTCTCATTCGAGCCGAACGGATCCGCCGTAGCGTAGAATCCGTCGTCGGCCATATTGATGCCCAGGGTCCGGGCCAAGTCCCAGGAGTTCCTACTGGGGGAAATGCCCACAGAAAGGACCACCAGGTCAAAGATGTCCCGGCAGACCCTGGTCTGGGAGATATCCTCAAACTTGACCTCTAGCTCTCCGGACGCAGTCTGCAGGATTTCGACGGGCACGCCCCGCACAAACCGTATGCTCCCCTTGTATTCCTCGTAAAACTGAGCAAAGCCTTTCCCTGCAGTCTGCAGGTCGATGTAGAAAATGGTTACCTCGGTGTCGGGACTGCGATGCTTGATAAGCCCTCCAAGCTTCATAGCATACTTACAGCACACATGTGAGCAATAACCATGATGCTTGTCTCTGGAGCCGACACACTGAACGAAGGCAACCCTCCGGGGCTCCTCCCCGTTACTCCGAAGTCTTAGTTGGCCCTCGCGGCTCAGAATGTGCTCCACATCCAGGCCTGTCAGCACGTTGGGGTATCTGCCGTAACCCAGGGAGCCTTTCTCCCTGGCGTCAAAGACATCAAAGCCGGTGGCGACAATAACGGCCCCGACGTTCAACTCCTGCCCCTTTGCCTTGCGCTCGAGATCAATGGCCTCAGTGGGGCAGGTCTCACGACAAAGACTGCATTGTTGCCCGTTGAAGCGCAGACAACGTCCTTCATCAAGAACGTAGCAGAAGGGTGTCGCCTCGGCGGGAGGCGCATAGATCGCCACGGGGTCAGCGGGGCAGACCTCAGCGCAGAGGCCACAGGCTATACATCTCTCTGCATCGACATACCCCGGCTGCTGAGTTATCTCAACGCGAAAGCTACCGGCCTCGCCGCTGAGCCTCTTCACTGTGGAGTTGGTCAGGAGCCTGATTCGAGGGTGGAGTAGCGCCTCTTTGATCTTGTCGGGCACCACACAGGCAGAACACCTGACACAGATATCCGTTGCCTTACAGCAAAAGCGGGCACTGTGTCCGCCAACCACCGCCTCCTTCTCCACCAAATATACGCTGACGCCGGCTTTGGCCAACTCCAGAGCAGAAGAAATGCCTGATATGCCTGAACCGATAACTAGAGCGTTCCTGCTGTCGGAGTCCACTTCTTTTTATACTGCCGGCCTTGTCGTTCTACTCCCCGCTACTTTCTAAGCAAGTCTTCTATTCTTCTGAGCAGTTCCGGAGGGTCGACCGGCTTTTGAAGATAGTCCTCTGCCTCCATCATCATTCCCTCGCGCATAGAAAGGTGTATCTTATCTCTATCTTCCGGGTACACCGTGAGCATCAACACAGGGATGTCGGAGAAGAAATGATATTTCTCGTCGGTCTTGAGTTCCCGACAGACCTCAAACCCATGCTTCCCCGGCATTACCACGTCCAGGATGATCAAATCAGGTCGCTCCTCCACCACGCTGCGCAGCCCTTCGCTTCCATCATAGGCCGACACCACCTGATAGGACCTGGGCTCAAGGATTTGCCTCACCACTATGTGCACATCCGGGTCATCATCAATCAGCAGAATCTTAGTTTGTTCAGGCATCATTGTCCTCCTTTGGAGAGAAGCTTCTCAACGCGCTCGAGAAGAATGAAGGGTTCAATGGGTTTTTCGATGTAGTCATCAACGCTCAGTTCATGGCCCAGCTCCAGCTCATAGCGCCGGTGACTGGCCTCCTCCCTGATTGAGCTTATCACCAGGATAGGGACATCCGGATATTCCCTGTTCTGGCTATCCCGCAGTGCTTTCACCACAGCAAAGCCATCCATGCCCGGCATCAGGAGGTCCAGCAGCATTAACTGTGGCCTTTCCTCCTGCAAACGTCTCAACGCCTCATATCCGTCGCAAGCCTCAATCACGTCATACTGACGAGACCTCAGCACACTGGCAATCGCCAGCCTCATATCGGGGTCATCATCCACTATTAGGATCTTTGCCATCTGTTTCTACCCGGCCAGCCTCGGTCTCTTTGGGCAGAATGAACGTGAACCTGCTTCCCTTGCCTGTCTCAGGGCAGGGACTGGTCGCCCATATTCTACCACCATGAGCTTCGATTATCTGCTTGCTAATCGAGAGCCCCAGACCGGCCCCCCTCTTCTCTACATCCAGGCCCTTGTAGAAGCCGTCAAATACCCGGGGCAGGTCATCGGTCGGGATTCCCGTTCCCGTGTCGACCACATCAACCTGCACGTAGCCAGCGCGATCCCTGGTCTTAACCGTGACCCCGCCACAGGGAGTAAACTTAATGGCATTGCTCAACAGGTTCGTCAATACCTGCTTAAGCCGGCCAGCACTCCCCAGGATTAAGGGAAGCTCCTGAGGGCCCTCATAGGACAGTTCCAGTCCCTTCTCCTGGGCCAGGGGGCGCATTATCTCAACGCAGTCCTCTACCATCTTGGTAAGGCAAACTTCCTCGGTCCTGAACCCGCCGAAATCAACCCGTGAGAAATCGATCATGTTGCTTATCAGATTGAGCAGGTCGGAAAGCCTCTTGCTGCTCCTCTGCACTATGTTCTTCTGCTCTTCGGTTAGTTCCCCCACAAAACCATCCAGCAAGAGCCGGTTGTAGCTTTCGGCTGCAGCCAGAGGAGCCTTAAGGTCATGGAAGATTACCGACAGGATACGCTCCATTGTCTGTTTGGTATGCTGCTGCCTCCTGGCGACCACTTTGGCAAGGTTATTGGCTACCTTGTAACCCATCCCAGGATTCTCATCCAGCAGCGCCTTAAGCTCGTCGCCGTCCAGAGCGATGATCTCGGTCTTCTCCAGACAGCGACCGGAGGACGTAAGAACATGCGGCTCCATGAGCGCCGACCAGCAGAAGCTGCTGCCCTCGGAAAGCACGTCGATCGTCGCCCGTTCCACAGAGCTACGGCTGAGAGCCAGGTCGGTTTCCAGGGCCACCCTGCCGGACTTGAGAGTCTGGACGTAGTTGCACTGCCCTCCCTCACAGAACATGACCGTGCCGGACTCGAAGGACTGTTCCTGGCAGATCGGCAGCAGTTTGTTCAGTTCATCGTCGGTCAAGTCGTGGAAGAGCTCAGACGACCGCAACGTATCCTTGACTGAGTTGGATTGGGCTGTAGCTTCCATGGGCCGCCGAACATTATAGGCGCTTTTGGATGTAAATGCAAAACTATGAAGGCAGTGCAGTGCCCAGGTGTTGCCCGAAACCCGTCGTTCTGGCATACTGTATCGAAATCCCGCCGGGAGTTCGAACATGAAGGTAGACAGCAATCTAGCCAGAGTACTGGAGGCAGGTCACTTCGCCGTTACTGCCGAGGTCAGTCCCCCCCAGAACACAGAACTCCAAGGCATCCGTGAGAAGGCGTCCATGATCAAGGGATTTGCCGACGCCGTCAACATACCTGATGGACAGGCAGCGGTGGTAGCGATGGCAAGCTGGGCGGGTTGCCTCGTAGCTAGCGAGGAGGGCCTGGACCCCATCATCCACATGACCTGCCGGGACCGAAACCGGATCGCCCTGCAAATGGACGTCCTGGCGGCGTCCGCCTTCGGCATCGCCAACATACTCTGCCTATCAGGGGATCCCATATCCTTTGGCAGCCATCCTCAGGCAGCACCCGTCTTCGACCTGGATTCTATCCAGTTGATCAGGACCGTGAAGGGACTCAGAGACGAGAGGAAGTTCGATAACGGAGAACTCATCGTGGGAGCAGAGCCCAGGCTTTTCATCGGGGCAGCCATAGACCCCTTCGTACGTCCACTGGACTCCGCAGTGGAACGCCTCAAGGCCAAGGTTGAGGCCGGAGCTGACTTCATCCAGACCCAGCCTGTGTACAACATGGAAGGATTCAGAACCTGGATGGAGTTGGTCCGAGCAGAGAGATTGCACAAGGACGTCAAGATCCTGGCCGGCCTCACTCCGATAACGTCTCTGGCAGCGGCAAGATACATGAAGATGAAGGTCAGCGGTGTGGACATACCCGACATGATCATTGAACGCCTCAAGAGTGCCCGTAACAAGGAAGAGGCTGCAGAGGAGGGACTGAAGATTGTGGTGGAAACCATAGAGCAGCTAAGGCAACTCGAGGGGGTGGCCGGCGTCCACATCATGACCCTGCAGCGAGAGGAGCTTATACCCAGGATCTGCAGCGCTGCAGGGCTTCACCCGCGCCCCTGATCAACCGCACGTCGCATCCCTCCCTGATTCGCGGTAACCAAAGAGGAGCAGGGACCTACGACTACCACTTCTCCTGTGTTAGCCGCAACACCAGCCAGGTCCTCAGGCGTTCGTCCAGCTTGCCAACCCATGACTCTATCTTGCGTATATCTCCGCTCATGAGGGCGGCTCTCTCCTCCGAAGTCAGTTCGTATTCCTTCAGCGCCTCGGCCGGGTTCTCAGCCAATCGGGCCAGGAAGGCGTTGTCCCGGGCAGCTCTGTCAAGCACCCCCAGCACCGCATTCACCGCAGATACCTTGTACTCGGGGATCTTGGCCACAGGATCAAGGGCATCATTGGTAAGGATGTTTACCGCTGCCTCATGCCAGTGGAAAGGCATGAACACAACTCCGGGAGGCGATTTCTCGGTGATATGAACCGGCGTCTCAACTCTACCCCTCTTGGACGAAACCACTACCTCGTCACCCTCAACAAGCCCCAGCTTGAGCGCGTCGTCGGGATGCATTTCCATTGCTCCGCCCGGACGCAGTTGACTTAGCACGTTAGCCCTGCGGCTCATGGTGCCTGTATGCCAGTGCTCCAGTATACGTCCGGTAGTGAGAACCAGAGGGTACCCCTTGGATACGGATTCGGCCGGCGGGGCATAACTCACCGCGTGGAACTTGCCCTTGCCTCGGGCAAAACCGTCCCGATAGAGGAACGGAGTGCCGGGATGCAGGGCATCCGGACAGGGCCATTGCAGGCCATCCCGACCGAGACGGTCGAAGCTGACGCCGCCGTAGATAGGAGCTAGCGAGGCGATTTCCTCCATTATCTGGTCGGCACTCCGGTAGTCGAACGGCTCTCCCATCTTCTCGGCCAGGGAGCAGATGATCTGCCAATCAGGCCTGGCCTCGCCGGGAGGCATAAGCGCCTGCCGCACTTTCTGAATCCGCCTCTCCGTGTTGGTGAAGGTCCCATCCTTCTCTGCGAAGGAAGCGGCAGGAAACACCACATCAGCCATCCAACCGGTCTCGGACAGGAATATATCCTGAACCAGGAGGAAGTCGAGTTTGCCCATAGCCTGCCTGGCATGCTCAAGGTGAGGCTCGCTTAGCATGGGGTTCTCACCCATCACATACAGCCCTCTGATGTCTCCCCGGAGCACGCCGTTGGCAACCTCGGTAACCGTCACTCCAGCGCGGTCGCTTAGTTTGCGTCCCCAGGCGCATTCGAACTTCGTCCTGACGGCGGGGTCATCGACTCTTTGATAACCGGGATAGACATTAGGCAGCGCTCCCATATCGCAGGCGCCCTGGACATTGTTCTGCCCCCGGAGAGGGCAGAATCCGGTGCCCTCCCTGCCCATGTTGCCGGTGAGTAACAGCAGGTTTGCCACACTCTTGACGTTGTCTGTGCCAGTCGTGTGCTGGGTTATGCCCATGCCGTAGAGAATGCAGGCGCTGTTGGCCTCTCCAAACAGCCGGGCTGCTGCCTCTATATCGGCCTGGCGCACCCCGGTTACAGACTCCGCGGTGGCAAGATCATACCCTTCCAGAAGCTGCCGTAATTCGTCGAAGCCCTCGGTACGCTCCCTGATGAAGTCCTTATCCTCAAGACCTTCTCTGAGGATTACGTGCATCAGGCCGTTGATGAGAGCAACGTCTGTGCCCGGCCTGTGGGCGAGTCTGACGCTGGCATATTCGCTGAGTTCGATGGAGCGAGGGTCAGCCACTATGAGCTTGGCTCCTGCCAACCTCACCCTTCGCTTGATCATCGAGCCAATGATGGGATGACATTCAGTAGGATTGGAGCCGATCACGAAGAAGAGATCGGTCTTCTCGAAATCGGAATAAGAATTGGTCATCGCGCCCTGTCCGAAGGCGGCGATGCCCCCAACCACAGTAGAGGCATGGCACAGTCGGGCGCAGTGGTCGATGTTGTTGGTGCCTATCACGGCACGCACGAATTTCTGCATGACGTAATTATCTTCGTTGGTGCACTTTGCCGAGCTTAAGGCAGCGATGCTATCGGGTCCGTAAGCTTGCTTGAGACTTAGCAGCCTTTCTGCCGCCAGGCCAAGCGCCTCCTCCCAGGTAGCTTCACGGAATATCTCCTGTACCCGTCCGTTGTGACCTGCCTCCCGGGCGACGCCTGGCAAGCGGATCAACGGCGTCTTCAGTCTTTCAGGATGATTCACGAAATCATATCCCCAGCGTCCTTTTACACACAGGCTTCCCCTGTTGGCCGGCCCTTCGGAGTCGCCGCGCACCGACACGATCCTGTTGTCTCGAACTCCCAGGTACATGGAGCAGCCCACTCCACAGTAGGGGCAAATGGTCTTGACCTCCTCAGCGGGTGGCTTCTCCCACTTGGGCGCCAGCGCCCCGGTAGGACATCGCGCCACACATTCACCACAAGACCTGCAAATCGACTCGGCGATCGGCCTGTCACCAAACGTGGCTACCTTTGCCGAGCTTCCCCGGAAGGCCAGATCAACAGCGCCGACCACGGCTATTTCGTGGCACGCCCGTATGCACCGGGCGCAGAGGATGCACTTGTTCGGGTCTCGCGTGAAGGCGGGATGGCTTCTATCCAGAGGTAGCACCTGAGTGCTTCTCCGTAACCGGTCCATATGCTCCTGCTCAACGCCTAGATATCGAGCAACCTTAAGGAGTTCACAGTCCTGGTTTCTGGTACAAGTTATACAATCCCCGTGATGATTGGCACTGATAAGCTCCATAGTCGTTCGCCGTGACCGAGTAACCCTGGGCGTGTCAGAATGCACCACCATGCCATCAGTGGCTGGTGTAGTGCACGAGCTAACCAGACCCCGCATGCCCTCGATCTCAACGACGCACAGGCGGCAACCTCCGTAAGGCTTGAGGTCAGGGTCATGACACAGCGTGGGGATGTAGATGCCAGCTTGCAGGGCCGCTTCCAGCACCGTAGCTCCAGCTCTGGCTATGACCTCGCTGTCATTGATCGTCAGCCTGATGACCTCCGCCTTTGCGTGATGGGTTTGCGCCGCGATAACTGTAGCCATTGCTGCCTCCTTGTCGTTAGTCTTCCTCAAGGTCACATCTCAGGCACCGGCTCGCTTCCTCCATCGCCGCCTCCCTGCTCAGGCCGAGTTCGACCTCTGCAAAGCCGCCAAGGCGTTCGCATAAGGCCAACGTCGACACGCAGACCCGGTGTCTTTCACCTTCCTGGAGCTCGGGAAGTGCCTCCAGGTCTTCGGCCGGGGCCAGCACTTCATCTATTATGCCCGTACCGCCCAGATACTTATCTATGGAAACCGCCGCCTGCCTTCCAGCGGCAATAGCCTCGATGACGGTGGCAGGGCCGGTCACCGCATCTCCACCCGCAAACACGCCATCCCTGCCTGTAGCCAGAGAGTCAGGGTCTGACTCAAACGTGTTGCCGCCTTTCAGCGACAGGCCAAATGTACTGGCAGCCTCCGGCATCTGACCGATAGCAGCGATAATGGTGTCAAATGCCATGCTGAACTCACTGCCCGGAAGCATAACCGGGCGCCTTCTGCCGCTGAAGTCCGCCTCCCCGAGCTCCATGCGAACGCAGGTCAGGTCCATGGTGCCGCTTCTTCTCTCAATTCTGGCGGGGGCAGCCAGGAACTCAAACTTCACGCCCTCATGTATTGCCTCCTCTATCTCCTCACTGCTTGCCGGCATCTCATCCCTGGTGCGACGGTAGATAACTGTCACTGCGCCGGCACCGAGGCGGAGTGCACTGCGAGCGACATCGATGGCCGCGTTGCCACCCCCGACAACAGCCACGTCCCTGCCTGCACTTACCGGGCTGCCACTGTTTACCTCCCTGAGGAACGCGACGCCCTCTATCACTCCGGGGCATGCCTCTCCCTCAATCCCCAGTTTGGTGCCTTGATGGGCACCGATAGCCAGGAAAACGGCATGATAGCCATCTCCAAGAAGGTCATCAACAGAGCTAATGCGTGTGTTTGTCCTTATCTCAACGCCTGCGCTCCGTATATCCCCGATCTCCTGGGCCAGTATTTCTCTGGGCAGACGATACTCGGGAATTCCATATCTCATCATGCCTCCAGGCTCGGACAGCGCCTCGAAAACGGTAACACCATGCCCTCGCCTGGCCAGGTAATAGGCGGCGGTCAGTCCGGCCGGGCCAGCACCTATTACTGCAACTCGTTTCCCGGTGGGAGCAACTGCCCTGACTTTCAGTTTCCAGAGCCCGTTTCCTTGTTCAGCCGCAGCTCGCTTAAGAGCCCTTATGGCGATGGTTTCGTCGACCTGTCCCCTTCGACACTTCGCTTCACAGGGATGCGGACAGACATGCCCGCAGATGGAGGGGAACGGTATCTTCTCCCTGATTACAGCCAGAGCAGAATCAAACTGCCCCAGGCCGATGAACCGGAGATAACGGGGCACATCTACGCCGGCAGGACAAGTATGGCTGCAGGGAGCCTTGACCAGTCCTTTGCACACGGCAGCGGAACAATGGTGTCTCTTGATATGATCCTCGTATTCCCTACGAAAGTGACGTATACTGGTAAGCACAGGATTAGGAGCCGTTTGTCCCAGGCCGCATAGGGAACCATCCTTGACCGATTCTGCCAGCTCCTCAAGCAACTCAATGTCATCAGGCCTACCCCTGCCATTGGCTATGTCCTCCAGTATGTCAAGCATCTGCTTGGTGCCCCAGCGACAGGGGATGCATTTGCCACAGGACTCGAGTTGGGTGAAGGAGAGGAAGAAACGGGCCATGTCAACCATGCAGGTGTCCTCATCCGTCACCACCATACCTCCCGAGCCCATGATCGATCCTGCCGCAGCCAGGGACTCATAGTCGATAGGCAGATCGAGCAAGCTGGCCGGGAGACAACCTCCCGATGGTCCGCCGGTCTGTACTGCCTTGAAGCGCTTGCCGCCGGGCACGCCTCCTCCGATCTCGAAGATAAGCTCCCGCAGCGTAACTCCCATAGGTATCTCTATCAAACCGGCATTGGCGACCTTGCCTGTCAGAGCGAAGACGGCAGTGCCCTTGCTCTTCTCAGTGCCGATGCTCGCGTACCAGTCTGCGCCCTTGCCTACTATCACGGGAATGGAGGCAAGGGTCTTCACATTGTTGATATTGGTGGGCTTTCCCCACAGTCCTGATTGTGCCGGAAAGGGCGGACGACTACGGGGCATACCCCTCTTTCCCTCAATCGACGCCATCAATGCCGTCTCCTCACCGCAGACAAAGGCCCCGGCACCCTCCTTGATATGCAGGGTGAAATCGAACTGCGACCCCAAGATATTCTTACCCAGGAACCCTTTCTCGCCAGCCTGCCCGATGGCAATACGCAAACGCTTCATGGCTAAGGGATACTCAGCGCGGCAATACACATATCCTTCGCTGGACCCGATCGCATAGGCAGCAATGGCCAGCCCCTCTATAACTGTATGCGGGTCAGCCTCCATGATGCTCCGGTCCATAAACGCGCCGGGGTCGCCCTCGTCAGCATTGCAGATCACATACTTCTGGCTTCCGCTTGAGTTGCGACAGAACTCCCACTTGAGGGCCGTGGGGAAGCCAGCACCACCCCGACCTCGCAGGCCCGACCGCCTGATCTCCTCGATCACCGCCTCGGGAGTCATCTCGAACAGCGCCTTCTTCAGCGCGTCATAGCCGCCGGTGGCGATGTAATCCTCGATCCTTTCAGGGTTAATGTGTCCACAGTTACGCAGGATTAGCCGACTCTGCCTCTTATAGAAGTTGACTTCTCGATAGGTCGCGATTGCTTCGCCAGTGGCCGGGTCTTGATAGAAAAGACGCTCCACCCATATGCCCCGTTTCAGATGAGAGTTGACGATCTCGGCCGCATCCTCGACCCTAACATGAGTGTAGAAGATACCTTCAGGCTCGACAACCACTATCGGTCCCTGCTGGCAGAAGCCATGGCAACCCGTGAAGTCCACCTCGACATTGCTCAGGCCTTCCTGACGCACCCCGTCCTCGAGTGCCCTGCGGATATCCTCCGACCTGGAGGACGTACAGCCTGTGCCCTGACAGACAAGCACCCTCATGCGCCCCCTGGAATCGACGCCCTGAATTCTCTCGATCACTGCTTACCTCCGGAGTGCTGCAGTAGGTCAGTTGCCTTTCTGGGATTCATCTCGCCGTGTGTCTCATTGTTCACCACCATTGTTGGCGCCAGTGCACAGGCACCGATGCAGGCCACTGTCTCCAGACTGTATTCCAGGTCCGAGGTACTCTCACCCGGCTTGATGCCCAGATGCTTCTCGACTTCACGGAGTATGCGAGGGCCACCCCGCACGTGACAGGCAGTGCCTCGACAAACCCTGATGATGTTCCGACCCGAAGGAACCAGCTTAAACTGGGCATAAAAGGTCGCTACGGCGAAGACCGTGCTTTCCGGCAGAGTGAAGAATCCGGCTATCCTCTTCATCGCCTGTTCCGGCAGATAGCCTAACGCCTGCTGAACTTGCTGCAACACGGGGATGAGTTCATCCTCCCTGCCTTCGCAGCCGGACAGTATCCTGTCGAGGCGTTCCTCAGCATTCACCCCCTGCTCAGTCTGGAGCACCTGCAAGTCTTGCGTGGTCGACGGGCTTATCATGTTGCACCTCGCTGTTCACCATTTCTCCTGAGACAGCCGGCACCAAAGCCAGGTAGCTAGCCTGGTGTCTAGCTTGCCGATCCAGGATTCTATGGTTCTGATATCTCCGCTGGCCAGTGCGGCTCTCTCCTCGGCAGTCAAGCAGTAGTACTCCTTGAGAGCCTCGTGGGGGTCCTCGGCCAATCTCGCCAGGAACTCGGACTCGCTGGCCGCTCTCTCCAGGACAGCGACTAACTCGTCTCGACCTGGCCTTGCCTGCACCTCAGCCCCTTCGTGCGTTACTTGAAGCGATCTGGTCATTTTCTTTGCCTCCCTTCTTTTCTTTTCCATGCTTATTCTAGTATTCGCGGTTCCGCCCGACATCGTACATAGGTTGGAATCTTGAGTAGCACCTTGGTTACGTACAAAAGGGCAGTCGCCTTGCCTGAAAGTACACATGCGCTTATAATGGCCTGCGGACGCCGGAGAATTGGGTACAAAGAATAGGTTAACGGTCTTGATCGCTGACGATCACCCTCTGGTACGCGAGGCACTGCATCAGGCACTGGAGGCCGAGGAGGACCTGGAGGTTGTGGCTGAGGCCTGTGACGGCGAGGAGGCGGTTAAGCTTGCCTCCGAGTTGAGGCCTGACGTGGCCGTGATGGACATTGTGATGCCCAAACTCAACGGTATAGAGGCCACCAGAAAGATCAAAGAGGTCGCCCCTGACATAGCGATTCTGATTCTCACTGCCTACGATGACGATGAGTATGTGCTGGGCCTGCTGGATGCTGGAGCAGCAGGTTATCTCCTCAAGAGCGCCAGAGGACGCGACCTGGCCGGAGCCATTCGAGCCATCAAGTCAGGTGAGTCCGTGCTCCATCCCAAGATTATCGCCAAGCTGCTGAAGCGAGCGATGGTGGCGCCGGCTCAGGAGCACAGAGCCTCGGACCTGCTGAGCGACCGTGAAATGGAGGTCCTGAGACTGGTCGCTCTGGGGATAGGCAACAGGGAGATAGCAGCAAAGCTGTTTCTGAGCCAGCGCACTGTTAAGGCTCATCTCACCAATATCTTCAACAAGCTCAACGTGGCCTCGCGCAGTGAGGCGATTGTCAAAGGACTACAATGGGGATTGATAACTCTAGAAGATTCCGGCGAAAGGCCCCGCGGCTAGGCAATCCGCACTTCTGGATCATAACCGTCCTGTTCGTCTTTCTGACCATATCTCATTTCACCGAGGTACTATCACACTTACCATTCCTGGGGCACATCTCGATGCCCGCAGCCCTGGAACTGTCACGTCACAGTCTGGAGCGGCTGTTATATCTCCTGTTGATGCTCTACGCAGGCTGGGCGCTGGGGCTTATCGGGGGTGTCGTGCTATGGACGTCAAGCGCCGCGGCCATGCTGCTTCGCACCTTCATCATCTCGCCCAATTTCAGAGATGCTTTGATGGAAAGCCTGGCTAGCCTGGCTGTTGGCGCCCTCGCCATCACCCTCATGGCCACCTACCGGCAGAACCAGCGACAACAGCGCAAACTGGAAAAGGCGATCAGAGACGGCGAGTTGGCCCGGCGGAACTATGAAGAGCTGTTTGCTAACGCTAGCGACGCCATCTGGGTTCACGATATGGAGGGGAAGATCACCCTGGCCAACAAGGCCTGTGAAAAGCTGACCGGTTACCCGATCTCAGAGCTGACTGGCAAGAACGTACGCGATTTTATCGCCATGGAGGCGCTGCCTTTGACGAGGGAGGTGAAAGACAGGCTGCTAAGAGGAGAGGCTATGGACCAGAGGTATGAGCGCAGACTGATCAAGAAGGACGGGTCTGAAGCGATCATACAGTTGTCCACCCGCCTCATCGTCAGTGACGGCGAGCCTCAGGCCTTTCAGCACCTGGCCCGTGATATCACTGAGGAGCGAAGATTGCAGGACAATCTGCAGTTCTACCTGAGACAGGTTCTACAGGCACAGGAGGAGGAGCGCAAGCGCCTTGCCCGTGAACTCCATGACGACGCGTCTCAGCAGACACTGCTGCTAACGCACGGCATAGATAACCTCGCCAGCAGGATTGAGAAGTATCTGCCCGAAGAGCTCCGAGATGATTTGGGCAGACTGCATGGTCTCTCCCAACAGACGTACGACAGCATCAAGCGCTACGCTCAGGCTCTGAGGCCCCGCATCCTGGACGACCTGGGCCTCGTGCCGGCCATCAAATGGCTGGCGCAGGAAGTCCATGAACTCAGCGGAATCGAGATAGAGGTGCAGACGGATACCATCCCGCCACTGGCTCCAGAGATTCAGCTGGTCTTGTTCCGCATCGTTCAGGAGGCACTGAACAATATCCATAGGCACTCGCGCGCTTCTGAAGCCACCGTTCAAGTGCAGTGCACGGACAACGAGATCAACGTCACCATTACCGACAACGGCAAGGGTTTTGAGATTCCCAAGCAGTTGAGTGACTTCACCCGTCGCGGTATGCTGGGCCTCACCGGCATGGCGGAGCGAGCTCAGTTAGTAGGCGGACACCTTGATGTCCGTTCCGGGGAAGGGAAGGGGACCGAGTTGCGGGTGACGGTACCTACACGGCTCTACACCCCGGCCGGGAGTCAAAGTGAACAGCGGCAGAAGGCCAGCGATTGAGGGCAAGAACAGACTAACCACACAGTGTGTAGTGACCCGATGCTTCACCTTCGACTCAGTGTGTTGTCACTTTATACAGCCTGCTCACGCCTTCTCAACCCTGACTGCGGCAAGTTTGAACTCTGGGATCTTGGCTGCCGGGTCACGCTCGGGGCTGGGCAAGACGCTTCCTGCCGCCTCATCACAACCAAGAAGACGTGAGCAGGCGCGGGAAACCGGCCGGGGATCGCGAGAGCCCAGTACGGGCTGGGGATGATGCATATGCCACCCACGGCAGCCGGGGAGGTACTGGAGATCGTCGTGCGCCGTTACGAAGAGGGGGCGATCATCATGACGACCAACCGTCCTCTGGAGGACTGGGGCCAGGTGCT
>JACUUR010000046.1 GCA_014859205.1 Dehalococcoidia bacterium
GTGTAACTCGCAGCGCCTAACTATTCTCTATGATTGTCTTGTGGGCATATACTGTATAGCGGCAGACTGCGAAATGTCAATTATATTGCCCTGTCAAGACCGTGCTCAAACGTGAGCGATAGTTCAGTGGAGTTTCATGATGTCGATTATCAGGGCGCTGACTATGGACCCGGGATATTCGACACTGATAACCTGATCACAAGTGGTGGTGGCCCGAAGGCGTGAGCTACCGGAGATGACTCAGGACAGCATCTATCATAGATTCATAAAACATTATTAAGCTTACCCCAAAACATTAAGAAATATCTTTTATCAAGCAAGTCACTCGCTGTACCTCCTCAAACCCAATTTGCCTATGAAAATTATAACTGTGTTCATTTTCAAGTTCTACATCTGAGGCAATCTGACTACACCCCTTACTACTCGCCCACTCTTCACCTTTTCGGAGTAACCGTTGAGCTATTCCTCTCTTCCTAAGATGTGGCTTCACATATAATCCCTCGACATATCCTACCGGACTAGAACGAGAGCCCGGCACATAGTCAAATCGAATAGAGACATTTATGAACCCAGCATATTCGGTCTCAGTTCTGCACACATAAGCCTTTTCTTTTTCTGATTCGAGCACCTCTACGAGGATCTCACTTAGTCGGCTTCTTGTATAGTCAGGCCACAAGTCCAAACCCATCATTAACCATGCCTCAAAATTTGTTTCATTCACTTCCTCAATAAATATGTCCATTGACTCTTATTCCCCCTTTACTTCGTTCACTATGTCATACATACGTTCCAAGATTATTATCTGATGAGACCTTTTTCTTAACGCAGCAGGCCTTGACGATATGTCCTATAACTCAGCGATATAACCACCGACGGCGTCGTACTTCTCAGGCTTGTTGACTGCCGGCGGCACTTTCATGGCCTCTCAGGCGGGCTGCTCCGACTCCCGGGGTCTGCTCCTGTTCTTCTCGTGCATACGTATTCACGCACTCTATGGTGAGTTGGGACGGCATGCTCATCTGCTGCCGTCTCCACGTTGGACGAAGCCTGTTCTGGCCTGGGCTGATGCCGCTGACCAACTCTTGTCTCCGACGCTCTCTGTCCTTGTCCCGGGTCTAGCCGCAGGCGATTGCGGCTTGATGGTATTGGTGCCTAGAGGTAGTTCAGGAGGACGTCCCTCATATCATCCTCTCCGTCCGTGATATTGGAGAGAATGTTGACGGTTAGTCTTTCAGGCACAATGTACCGTGACTCAAAACCAACTCCGGCATCGCTCCCCACAATCCAGAACATGCTGTCATCGAGACGCTTATATATGCCGCAACCGTATCCGCGTGTGTTGTCGCGCCTGTAGTGCGTCTTCAAGTAGGTTGCCGTCAGTGCTCGGGAGACGATTCTGCCCGAAAACAGGCTGTCCCAGAGGCGCCTGAGATCGTGGGTAGTGGTGTACATGCCGCCGTCTCCTCCGCCCCGGGGCGGAAGCCGGTGGATATTGGTGGTCCTACGGTCTTCGAGGTAACCGTTTGCCGTGTTCTCAGGAAGATCATCAAAGGAGAAGAAACCCGAATTCTGCATGCTGGCCGGCTGCAGTACATGCTCACGAATGAAATCACTGTATAGCCTGCCTGTCAGCTTCTCGATCAGGATTCCCAGGAAGACATATCCACCATTGGAGTAGGAGTATCTCTCTCCCGGAGCAAACTTCATTGCCTTGCCCTTGAACAGAGGGTAGTAGTCCGACGGCGTATGCAGTTCACACCATGGAATCTTGAGAGAAGGGTTGTCAAAGTCCTGCTCGATTTCCTCATCGTAGTAGTCGTAGATGCCCGAGGTATGAGTGAGCAAGTGCAGAATCGTGGCCCGTTCATCGATGAAGCCCTCGTACTCCTCATCTATCTCCTTCACGGTCGTGTCCAGCGATAGCAGGCCCCGGTCGATTAGCACGCCGACCCCCAACGCCGTGAAGAGCTTGGTTCCCGAGGCGATTCCGAATCTCGTGTCGGTCGTATTGGGCAGCCTGTTCTTCACATCCCGATAGCCAAACGCCTTACTGAACACGGTTGACCCGTCTCTAAATATGGAGACAACCCCTGAGAACTGTGTGTCCCGGGCTACCTTTTCGATGTTACGTATCAGTTCTTCCACGAATTTACTCCTTGTGTGTCTGATGTTGAAGCTGCGCGGCCGTTAACCCTTTCCCTCTCTAGTTTGCCCCCTCTTTGGCGACTTGAGCCCTGTCCTCAGCTTGTTCCGCACTTCGCGCTTCACTCTTGAGCCCAGTCTGTCCTCGTACTTGGAGATGAAGTCTTCGACCGCTCTTGCATCGTGAACCACGAGTTCACGCAGTGCCCACGACAGGGCCTTCTCTACCATGTCGTCGTGGTCGTCCATCAACAGGCCGCAGATCTTGAGCGTGCGGGGCGCGTCTCCTCTACCTCCATACGACCGCATATTCAGAGCCACGGTGCTGACGAGGGCCGCCCGCCGCCACCACCTGTCCGGGCTCCTGACCCACTTGAGGATCACCTCGTCCCCGATCAACCCATCGCGCCATGCCGGTCCAGACAGGATACGGGCAAAGCAGTCCACAGAGCCCCAACTGTCCAGGCCTCGGCCCAGTTCCTCAAGCTCTCGTTCTCCCAGCAGCCCGAAGGCTCCCTTATGGGCCAGTATGAGCTCGTAGGGAACTGCCCGGTAGCCATAGCGGCGGCGCAGTTCCCCGGCCACTTCGAGAACAATGCGGTCGTCCTCTCCCCGAAGACTCCGCGAGAGCGCCCGCCGAACACGGTTCACATTCGGGGCGTTCCTGACGGGCAAAGCCTGCAACTGCTCGTGGATCTGACTGGCGAACTCTTCAGCACTTGTAGTGGTAGCCATGGAATATCGCTCCCTTATAGCTATGTTACGAAGCGCATTTATGCGTTCGGCCAGCGATTCTTCGGACTCCTCATCGGACATCGACGGGTCACGCCACTTGGCGAAGGTCTCACATGGCAACTGAGGGCAGAGACCGCAGTGCTCGAGGCCTTCCTGCTCCGCGCAACACAGGTAGACCGGGCATGCCTCTATATCTGATGTGGCTGTCCAGAATGGTTTTCCGCCTGTCTCCCGGCACCCGGGGCAGCCCTGACCGTAATACGAGCAGCCGGTGCAGTGCCACCCACAGGGAGGTGAAGCATCGAGTCCTGTCATCAGGCCCTCCTTCTGCCGCAGCTAACGTTGAGGCCCAGCTGCGTCGCGAGGCACGGTTGCGCGGCCGTAGATGCAGATTTCTGTTGTCCAGGGCCGCCATTATGAAACATAGCGCTCCAGCGCCCAGGCCACCCCTTCTTCCTCATTGGTCGGAGCTATGATATTCGCTGCCTGCTTTATCTCCTCAGTGCCGTTTCCCATCGCTACGCGGTGTGCCGCAAACTCAAACATCGGCAGATCGTTGGCGTTATCACCAATAGCCATCACAGAATCAACGTTAATGTCGAGCTTTGTGAGTACCTCATGCAGCGCACTACCCTTATCTGCGCCCCGGGCAAATATCCCCATTGAGTATACCTCACCTGTCGGTCTGTAATAAATCTCCGTCCGGCACTGCGCTGGAAACTCCTTCAGGCATAGGGCTCTGAGCGCTTCTATCGCCTCCGGCTGCCAGGTAAGGATTTGGTGCGGCTTGTCCACAATCGCCGCTCTATTCTTCTCTACTACTTTCCTATCCTCGCCCCACGGTCCAAGGGCCTGGCCCGGACGCCGTCTGAAGTAAGTTGTCTCGCCGACACCTGTAACCAGTTCCCAGCCGTTCTCATCGGCCATTTGGCAGATCATCTCGGCAATATCGAGGGGAATACGGAGTTCTCGCCACAAGGCCCCCGTTGGGCTTGCGTAGACGTATGCGCCGTTTGAGCAGATGATCGGATCGCTCAATGCCAGTGCGCTGCACAGCCTTCGCACGTAACTGTAGTTTCTGGTGGTGGAGATGACGATACGGATTCCTTGGGCAGACGCCCTCTTGATCGAACGGCTCCCATGTGGGGGGAGCTGTCCCTCATTGTCTAGAAAAGTGCCGTCGAGATCAAGGGCAACCAGGCGGATATTCATGCTATCTCTCTCGCTACCTGTCGGCCTGCCCGACTGCTGTATTCACATTGCCGTTCAGTTCTGCTCGTCACTCCTCTTCCTTGCTGAGACAGAACCCGCGTTCTTTCAGTGCATCCAGAAGCTCGTTGGGGGATTTGGCCCATTGTCCCCACTTTCTCGATATGTGCTCGGTCCAGCTGTAAGTGTCGAAACCATAGCCATCATCCCTCCCGTCTTCTCGGTCTATCTTCACGCCGTATCTTCTATAGTATTCCTGCTCCAGATATCCGTCGTCCATCACCTTCATAGCTTTTCTCACTTCTTCATCGCTCAGTTCAGGATATCTGTTCTCAAACAGCGTGAAGGCCAGTGGATATCTGGGGCGGGTGGGGAAATCCTCATCCGGATAGCCCATAACCAGCTCAACCATCGGCAACACCCGCTTCGGCAGTGCAAACCTCTTGCTTAGCGCTCTTACTCTCGATGCATTCAGGCTTCCTTCCCCCAGGAAGCATGACCCGATGCCCAGGCTCTCGGCCGCTATGACCATGTTCTCTGCCATATAGGCCGCATCCTGCATCCCTAGCAGAAGGAGACTCAGATCGTTCGTGACGATATCCCAACCGCGCAGCCTCATGAATCTCTCAAGTTTGTGTGCATCGACACAGATAGCAAACCAGATCGAGGCCTTGAATGCTATCGGCACCTCCGTGCTGTGCAGAACACTGTAGAGCTGTGAGGCAAAGGGCGCCTGCTGCCCGGCCCGCACGATCGTCTCCAGTTCCTCCTTGCTCAGTTTGCGATCGGCGTATTTCCTTACGGATCTCCTGTTCATAAGCGTTTCGATTATCGGATTGGTTATCATCTCTGCCTCCTGGAATACGTTCAGGATGGTAGCTATGTCATACCGAGTTTCTTGTTCTCTGCCAGAAGCCGGATCGCCTCTGCCACTCTCCTGTCTCGCGTCTCATCGGTTCTGGCGTCCGCTATCCAGAGCAGATAGCGTCTGCGATATGAAGGGGCGAGCTTCGCGAAATTCTCATGCGCCTGCCGGTTACTGGTCAAGGCCTGCTCGAAGTACTCAGGGATGATGAGGTCTTCGGCTTTGCGCTGCAGAGTCCTGCCATAGTCATCCTCGCTGTCCGAGTAGGTCAGCTTGGCTGCTCCCGCCTCCGTCATCCTGCCCTCCTCGATCATCTTCGCAGCTCTCCTCTTGTTGAGCGCCGACCAGTTGCTGCCGTCCCTGCGTGGAGAGAACCTCCGGGCGTATGTCTCGTCGTCGATTCTCTGGATGACACCGTCAATCCATCCAAAGCATAGGGCCTCCTCAACAGCGTCATCGTATGCGACGCTAAGCTGTCCGGTGTGTTTCTTGTAGAAGACCAGCCAGGCCTCGGTCTCCGAATCGTGGTTCTTTTCCAGCCAGGCACGCCACTTGGTGCGGTTCGTGACATGAAGTGTCTTTCTTATCTTCATCTTCTGCTCAACTGATGGACATGCATACCTTACAGGAAGGCCAGGCGGGGACGGAAGGGATTGTCTGCTTTGGGCGGGATCGTGCGGTAATCTCCCTGCAATACTCGCCGCACCAGCCACGCGCACCATTCCTCTATGGGTTCCTCTATAGCGGTGAGTTCTTCCAACGAGAAGTAGGCAGCCCGGTCTGTCTCGGCGCCGCCGTCGGGAGTAGGTATACCGCTCACATGATGGCAGAGGAAGATCATGCCGACCCAGCCCCTCTGCGGAAGATTCTGAATCCCCAGAAGGCCGTCGATGTCGGCCTTGATACCGCCTTCCTCGCTGGTCTCACGCAAGGCTGCTGCCTCAGGTGTCTCATCCGGTTCTACAATGCCCCAGGGAATACTCCACCGGCCGGCGAGGGCGTGTCCCCTGGCCTGACGGACAAGCAGAGCACGGTTGTCCTGCAGCACAACCGTACCGACACACACGACTATTCGTGGTGGCCAATCCTGTGGACTCTGTGCCCCACCAGTCACGTACGTGCTCCCCGTATGGTGTCGCAGCCCTTGCCGGCAGGTCTCATTGCCTCACTCGTCACGCTTGAGGAGAGAAGCCAAGTTCTCTCAGTGCATTCGTAACCGCAACGCTGAGCGTGTCCACCTGTTTCGGCTAGCCTTTGCCGTATCCAGTTGTCCTTCCCCACGGCTTTCATCTGCCTCATCTTCTCGACGGCCTTTCTGTGGTGCTCCCATTGCCCTGCCCATTCCCAGACCTTATCGCAGGGAAAATCGGGGCATTCGCCACAGAAGTCCAGCTTCTTCTCATAGATGCAGCAACTCAGCAGGGCACAGTCCCCCGACCAGTGGCAGCCATTCCTATCAGACCTGCAGCCATCACAGGCAATCTCATCCAGATCGGCGTTCTTCCCCCTCCAGTAGTTCAACTCCTCTTCGGTCCTGAGATGAATGCTACAGCTCATGCAGTCTATGCCACACACTGCGAACCTTGTTTGGTCATCCATGTCTGTCTCCTCCTTGTCGGACTACGTCTTCATTGCCTTCTGCTCTAGCACTCCCCTGCTTACCTAGCCATAGCCAAGAACCGCCCGAATCCGATGCAACAACGGGAAGATGAGCGGATCGTCTGCAATGCAATCGCCCCACAAGGCCGGATTCCTGAGATCAAACCATCGTGCCTCGGTGATGGCATGCTGCTGTGCGGATTCAGCTTCCGGGTCATAACCGGGCTGGGCGTCTCCTCCCGCGGCTCTACACAGGTAGGTCTTAAGGCGATTGTAGTATGTCTCGAATGGAATGTCGTCCTCATTTAACAGGAGGCGTTCCACCGAGACGTCAAGATGGGTTTCTTCGTGCATCTCCCTCTGAACGCAGGCCTCCTCTGTCTCGCCGTGTTCTCGTCCTCCACCCGGAAGAAGCCAGTAGGTCCGTCCTGTGGCATGCTCGCAGTGCTTGATGAGCAAGATATGGTGGTTGCGGATGATCGCGCCCTGATAGCGAGTTTCTCGTTTCATGGGCCTGCCCGGTGAACAGAGCGGGTTAGCCGTTGTCTGCGCTTGCTTCCCAGAGGCGAGCACTGTACAACGAGGCGAGACGACGTGTCAAGGATTGCCAGTTCCTGCTCTATCAAAGTGCTTTATCCAGCACTCGCTGTTGTAGACCTTCGTGAAGCCGATCGACCGGTAGAATTGCTGGTCGGAGCCGACGTAGGCTTCCTTCGCCCCAAGCGCGGCACAGCGGCGGATGCCCTCCAGGACGGCGGCTCTGCCCAGACCCAGGCGGCGATATGCTGGATCGGTGGGGCGACGGGTTCGACCATGGCGAAGCAGTGCTCACGCTCATAGAACATCCCGCACAAGGCGGCAAAGTCCCCATTCGGGGCCACCACGACCACCTTCAAGTCGCGCCTCCCCTTGGGCGTATCGAACATCCGTCGGCGGCTTTCCAGTTCCTCGTCATTCATAGGCACCTCGTCTCCGTGATTGAAGCCTCGCCAGAGGACACGGTGGACCTTCGCCCAGTCGCATTCCTCGGCCAGGCTGGCCAGGCGGAACCCTTCCGGTAACGGGATGGATGGAAACGGTTCGATGATTTCGAAACGGTACAGTGGACGTGTGCCCTCAGGGTCCTTGTCGTAGCCTCGTGACTCTACGAGGGTCTGGAATTCCGAATCGTTGTCGTTCACAAACGCGCACAGGTACTCCCGGCCGTCCCTGCGTGATCTTGCCGTCAGACTAGCTTCGGCGTAGTCCAGCATGACGGTGCGCAGGTGACGATAGTCGGGATGGAATTCGAAAAAGGCCTCGCCCGGATGCAGCTCATAATGCACGACCGCCCTGATCTCACCTTCAGCCTCCCAGATCCCGATCTTATCCAGGGATGAGCCATCCAGGGATGGATGGAAGTGCATGTACTCCCATTCGGGTTCCAGCCAGTTGCCGTCTGAGTTGCCAGGCTGATGGTGGGCGATCAGGAAATCTGATATGCGCTGGTAATCGTCCACCACGGTGTAGTTTCGAAATGTGACCTTCATGTCAAACCTTTCCCTGGACGCCCACCATCCGGCGGGAGTCTGGTGCATTGCGTCCGGCTGACATCATATCTGAGAAGGTCTTACCAGTAAAGGTGCGCCCGGCCAGCAACCTCATCTGTATTGCGCCGCACCGTTGGCGGGCGTATACTGGTGTCTCCTGCAATGAACGAGCGGAGGCGCCGACCCGCCGGGATGTTCGGATTCTCGGTCGTGTGGTTTGGGCAGCTTATTTCGATGACCGGCTCGGGTATGACGCGCTTCGCGCTAACGATCTGGGTGTGGCAGGAAACCGGAGAGGCGACGGCTCTCGCCCTGGTGGCGTTGTTCTCGTTCGCCCCCGCCATCATATTCAGTCCGATCGCAGGTGCGATCGTTGACCGGGTCAGCCGAAAACGCGTCATGATCGTCAGTGACCTCGCCACCGGCCTGGCCACCGTGGCACTTCCTCTATTCATCAGGCCATATGGAGATCTGGCACCTGTGGGCGGCTGGCTTCTTCGCCAGCGCTTTCGAGTCATTCCAGTTTCCTGCCTACTCGGCGGCCATCACCACGATGATTGAGAAGAAGCACTACACACGCGCCAACGCCATGCTCGGGATGGTAGGATCGGCCTCCATCATCGTCGCACCTGCCGCCGCAGGGGCCCTGTTGCCTATCCTCGGGATCAGCGGCATCATGCTCATCGACGTTATCACGTTTTCGTTTGCCATCGGCGCTCTGCTACTCGTGGTCGTCCCCGATCCCGCAGAGACGGAGGCTGGGCGGGCCAGCCGGGGTAGCATCCTGCAGGAGTCGGTGTTTGGTTTTCGCTATATCTTCTCCAACCCGAGCCTTCTGGGGCTGCTGCTCATCTTCTTCACCACCAATCTCACATTCGGGCTATCTATGATACTGTTCGCTCCCATGATCTTGAGCCGGACCGGTGACAATACAGTGATTCTGGGAACCACTCAGATGATGTTCGGCATTGGCGGAGTGGTGGGCGGCCTGGTGATTGCCGCCTGGGGAGGGTTCAAGAGGCGCGTTCATGGGGTCTTGCTCGGCCTGATCGTGATGAGCATTTTCGGACAGATCGTCATCGGACTGGGTCGGAGCATCCACGTGTGGGGTTTCGGCGCGTTCATGGCGATGTTCTTCCAACCGCTGGTTAACGGCTCCAGCCAGGGGATCTGGCAGGCCAAAGTTCCACCCGATATCCAGGGGAAGGTGTTCGCCACCCGACGCCTCATCGCGCAAATCAGCACGCCCGTTGCCGTGATCGCAGGCGGGCGTCTTGCGGATGTGGTCTTCGAGCCTGCCATGGCCGCCGGTGGTACTTTCGCCAGGCTCTTTCAGCCGCTCGTGGGTACCGGACCAGGGGCCGGGATGGCCCTGTTGTTCGTGTTCGCAGGGATACTGGGAGTGATCGCCGGCTCGGTCGGATATCTCGTCCCGGTAATCCGGCGGGTGGAAGACCTGCTACCCGATCATGACGCGCCGGGGCCGGCAGCCGACCAGATCGAGGCTTGACTTCACGCTCGTTCGTGACGACTCATGTCTATGATCGACGACTGTGACTATGGTTTGCGCAGGTCTCCAAGAGGACACAGGAGTACTGCACAAGGCGTCATCTGTGTCGGTGGGAAAGGCGATACCTGTTACCGTCAGGCGCTGGGCGTTGCCAGCGGTATGAGCAGATGTAGCTCGGACTGGCTGCGATAGTACTCCACGGAATGACCGTTGGGATCCATCCGGAACTCGCGCATGAGTTCGTCGAATACCTTTCCGATCTCGTCGGTATGATCGGACCAGTCGAACAGCTTAGCTCTGGCATACTTGCCGCCCTTGATTATCATGGTAGGGAGACCCAGGGAGGAGACCTCCTCATCGCTGACAGGCACCACGCCGGCGAAGTAAGCCAGCTGGGGCCCTTCGCAGAGGGTGAGGCCATAGAATTTGCGGCCTTTGAGCGACGCGAGCCTGGACTCGAGCGTATCCCAGGCGCCTTTGATGCCGCCCGGGAATTCCTCGGCTCTGCTGACCATCAGTTGTATGTCAGGCAGGTCCACTATGGTTGCTTTGCATGTCATAACGAGTCTCCTCTCAAGAGCATCGATTGCGTACTGCAATCTGTCTTTGGTTTGCACTTAGCCCGTTCATCATTTGAGTCCACCGGCTCTGGCTGTCGAGTCGCGGCGTTGCGCCCTTTAGGCCGCCTGCTGGTTCTGGCGATTTCTCTTGACCGTTCCCACGCAACGGGAAAACCCGAGCTTGTCGTAGAACGGGGCAACTGCCTCATCACAGACGACGTCAATGGCATACATGTGACCCAGGCTTGTCAGCATACGCGTCACCAACTCTCTACCGATGCCTCTGCTCCGATAGTCCGGCAGGACCTCGAGGAGCGGTATATAGGCATAGAACACGCCGTCCGAGAGTGCGTTGATGAAGCCCACACAGCGGTCGCCGTCAAGGGCGAGCCAGACGGCGTAACTCCTGCGTAGGATCTCAATATGTGTCTTGGGGTCGGGATGGGTGGGCCAGCCCACGAAGAATCCTTTGAGTTGCGCTGCTCTCATCGATCCGATACTGTCGGTGTATGTGATCATCATGAGCCCACGCTATCGAGATGAACTACCTGGCATGTATCACAGCTTGTGGTTATGGTGCCACAAACGATTATACGCGGACCTTATCTGCTCGGCTACCCCGTTTAGCTCCTCCCTCGATGGCTTCACGCCCCAGTCAGCGACCACCCTAAATTGGTCGCCCGCATATCGCGGGAATACATGGATGTGAACATGGAATATCTCCTGGAAAGCTGCTTGACCGTCGGCAAGGAAGATGTTGACGCCTTCACATCTGACGCCAGAGTTCCGGATTGCCGCCGCAGTGCGCTGGGTGATCGTCCAGAGGTGCCGGCCCGTTTCCTCATCCAGGTCGGCAAGATAGGCCGCGTGCCGTCTGGGGATGATCAGAGCGTGCCCTCTCGTCACCGGACCGATAGTCATGAATCCCAGCGCGATCTCGTCCTCGTAGAATGTGCTGGCCGGGCTGTCACCGGTCACGATCTGGCAGAAAACGCACTCAGACATAGCCCGCTCGCTTAAGGCCCGGCGGCCGGTTTCATCTGCCGCCTATTCCGTATGCCATGCCCATGGCCTGCCTTACTTCGGCCAGTGTCTGCTGTGCGACTTCTCGTGCTTGGGCGATGCCCTTGTTCAGCATGCGACCGACGAACCCGGGTTCCTGCTCCAGTTCCCGCCTGCGCTGACGGAGGGGTCGCAGATACTCGTTGAGTGCCTCGGTAAGAAGCGATTTGAGCCGAGATGCGCCCGCGTCCCCGATTTCTGAGGCCAGATCTTCCGGCGTTTTCTTTGTGCACAGTGAGAGAAGCAGGAGGAGGTTGGCAACCTCAGGCCTTCTCTCTGGATCATAAGTTATAAGACGGTCCACGTCCGTCTTTGCGGTCTTGATGTGCGCAGCGGTCTCGTCCTCCGAGAACGAGAGCTCGATAGCGTTGTTGCGGCTCTTGCTCATCTTGGCTGAACCATCCAGGCCCAGAATGGCCGGGGCACTGCTGAGCAGAGGTTGCGGTTCAGGGAAGACCGGCCTGTCCGGTGCGAAGCGAGCATTGAAACGCCGCGCTATGGCGCGGGTCAACTCAAGGTGCGGGAGCTGGTCCTTGCCTACGGGGACGACCGAGGCTTTGCAGAAGAGGATGTCAGCGGCCTGATGAACGGGATACGTGTACATGCCCGCGTTGATCTGTTGCCGGCCCGAGGCCTGGATCTCCTCTTTCACCGTTGGATTCCGGTTGAGCTCGGCGTTCGTGACCAGTGTGAGAAACGGAACAAGCAACTGGTTCAGTTCAGGCACATGGCTGTGCGGAAAGATAGACGTCCTGCCGTTGTCGGGATCGAGTCCTGCAGCCACGTAATCCAGCACGATGTGGTGAACGTTCGCGGCTATGTCATCTCCGTAGTCCCTATCGGTCAGCACCTGGTAGTCGGCGATTACAACGAATATGGGAACGCCCATGTTCTGAAGGCGCACCCGGTTCTCAACCGAACCGAAGAGATGACCGACATGGAGTCTTCCTGTAGGGCGGTCACCGGTGAGCACCAGGAAACGGGACGGCTCGGCCTGAAGCGCCAGTTCCAGGCGATTGCTTCGCTCAAGGGTGGCTTCAAACGTTCCGTAATCTACGGTCTCTGTCATTCCTGCAACTCCTTCTCAGAGTCTTTGCCCTGTCGGCCAGGGCATGGGTTCGTCTGTCTTGCGTGCCACGACCATGACCTCCATCTCGTCCAGGTCCAGCAAATCTCTTCGCCAGTTACCGGCAGTTCCGCCCCAGATATGCACTACCGGCATTCCGGCCAGGCAGAACAGCAGGCGCAGCTCTGTGGGGACGAAGGCTCGCTCTCGTATAGGTATCGGCGGCAGCCCTTCCTGCGGTGGGTATTCCGATGATTCCACCATGGTGATAGGGTCGAATCGTCCTTCTGCCACGTCTTTGTTCTGGTACTTGCGTAGCATGGCTGCACCATTGAGAACAGTGAACACCACCCTCGCCCCTGGCTTCAGACTTCGTGATGTGTTGCACAGGATGGCCAAAGGCTGGTCGATAGAATCGTCACCCTGGCCGAGAAGTCCGAAGGCTCCTTCGCATAGACAGATCGCAGCATCGTACTTAGCAGGCAATGCGAACTGCGCCGCGTCCGAGCGGATCCATTCTACCTCGACTTCTGCGGCTCGGGCAGCCGCGGCGGCCCTGGCCAGCATTTCAGCCGACAGGTCCAACCCCGTGACCGCATACCCGCGCCTGGCCAGCTCTATGGAATGCCGTCCCGTACCGCAGCCCACATCGATGACGGAGTCCCCGGGCTGAAGCTCCAGTTCCTCGAGAAGGAAGTCGACCTCGCTGACCGTATTTCCGGTGAAGACATTGCTGTCGTATATGGGTGCGTGTGCATCGAAGAACTGCTCCCAGGTCGTTTTCTCCCTCATTCTGTGCTCATCTTCGTCCGTGTATCAACCGCCCCTTCATCCGGCCTCAGTGATACCATAAGATGCAGGTACTGTATAACGACCCGATACGACATGTCAAAGATGCTGCCGGTCATAACGGGCCCAGAGAGCGGGGTGGGGCTCCGTTAAGGGGCTGCGGCGAGGTGGGTCAGGAGGCAGCGGCGTTATGCTTGTCCATTGCGACGTCCGCTCCGTTGATGATGCCGTAGAGGATCATGGCCTGGTACTGGCCATCCTTGACCACGTGGTCAACAAGAGTGCCTTCTCTGGTCATACCGGCCTTCTGCATAACCCGGCCCGATGCCTGGTTCCACTCCATGTGACTAGAGGTGATCTTGTGGAGCTTCATCACCTCAGAGCCGTATCTGATCATCTCGACTGCCGCTTCCGTGCAGTAGCCGTTGCCCCAATATGGTACACCGATCCAGTATCCCAGCTCGGCACGGCTGTGCCTCGGGCTTGCCTCCAATCCTATAACTCCCATCAAGATGCCGTCCGCCTTCAGCGTGACTGCCAGGTCCACTCCCTCGCCCGCGTAGAACCGCGATGCACGTGAGGCGATCCATTTCTCCGCCATTCCGTCCTCGTATGGGTGAGGTATATTGAGGGTGGGCCTGTATATCTCATATGCCCCGGCCAGCTCCTTCACCCTGGGGGCATCGCTTATCTGGAGGGGCCTTAGGACAAGCCTCTCAGTCTCAAGAATTGGCGGATGCTTCATTGTTCGTCGCTCCTCTCAGCCAGTCGGTGTGTGAGTAGTGTTGCTCTGCTCCATTCGCAGCAATCGTTCCTTCAGAGGCAACCCGCCGCCGTATCCGCCCAGCCTTCCTCCGCTTCCGACGATGCGGTGACAGGGGACGATTACTGCGATGGGGTTGGCTCCGCAGGCGTTGCCAACGGCGCGGACAGCCTTCTCTCTGCCTATCGCCCGTGCTATCTGTAGATAGCTTGCTGTACCTCCATAAGGTACTTGCAGCAGCGCGTTCCATACGCTCCTCTGGAAATCGGTCCCCACCAGCAATAGCGGGATGTCGAACTCCTTTCTCACCCCGATCAGGTATTCATCAAGCTGTCGTCTTGTCTCTTGTAGAATCTCATCATCCCGTTCGACGAAGTCTGCGTCCAATCGCTTCCCGATTCTGGCATCGACCACCTGTCTCATATCGCCGCCTCCGAAACCGAGCAGGCAGAGTCGGCCGCCAAACGAACCAAGTACTAGTTCTCCGATCCCGGTATCGTGGTGCTGAATGCTGATCCTGTTCATCTCATGGTATTCCAGGCCCCATTACGTGCCAGTGCATGTGTGGCGTAACACCTGGTGCGGCCGCATTGGCCCGCACGTAGAAGCCCGTGCGGTCCAGACCCAGTTCTCGAGCGACTTCCTGAATGGCCCGGATCATTGAGGTCAACAGCGCACCGTCCAGCGCCATTGGGTCCAGGAGCGATGATACATGCTTCTTGGGGATGACCACCACATGTATCTGAGCCGCCGGGCGCGGAGCGTGAAAGGCTAATACATGCGCATCTTCCCAGACCTTGTTTATCGCAAGCTTGCCTGAGAGGACCTCTTCGCAGTACCAGTCACGACGCATCATGTTTCGCTTGCGCTTTCCCTGTTTCACTCGACGGAGCTAGT
>JACUUR010000123.1 GCA_014859205.1 Dehalococcoidia bacterium
TCCAGAACTCAGGACATAGGCAGTGATCTACGTTTGCCAGGTGGAATATAAATGAGTGTGCAATGAGATTTGACATCTAGCGACCTCCGGTATATAATAGAGACAGAAACAACGATACTGGAGGTCGAAGATGTTCTTGATAGAAGCAGCGACTGCCGAGGGAACCAAGGTTATCAATCAGAGGTGCTGGGTAAGGTATGTTGACGGGAAGCGAGAGGTCTGGGTCAACTGGTGCCTCTTTCTGAGCTATCCCGCAGAAGACGCCCCCTCTCGGCGGTTTGCCGCAGCCAGTCTGGCGCAGTCCGGAGTGGCATCCAAGACGAAGATTGCCAAAGCCTTTGGCTACCATCGCAATTATGTGGCGGAGTTAACAAACAGGCTGGAGAGCCAGGGGCTGGAAGGGATGCTGGAAGGCAAGAGGGGGCCCAAGGGCCCGAACAAGCTGCATCCCCATATGCGCAGGCGGGCCAGGGAATTGCGACAGCAAGGGATGAGCTTGCAGGGTATCGCCAAACAGCTACAAAAAGAATATCGGGTAAGCATCAGCCACACTTCGGTGCGGGGGATGGTGATCGGGGTCGAGACGGAAGGAAAGGATGAGAAACAGGCATCGCTGGACGGGCCCTGGCCTTTGGTCATGCCGTTGAGCACAGTTGGAGCATTGCCCTCTACGCCCCTGGCGTCCTCGATGTTAGCGGAGCAGTTAGCAGAGACGGCGGTCGCAGCAGCGACAAAGGTGGAGGACTCGACCGAGGGGGTGCCGCCGGTGGATGAACAGCCGGTGCAACCGGTTAAGCCAGACTTCACCGAAGATAGGGATTTCGCAGGGGCTGGAGGCTTTCTCCATTATGCTGCACTGGCTGCCCTGGGATTGGTGGACGTCTTTCAGAAGGTTTACCACGGGCTGGCTGGCCGTCGCTATGGGCTGCGTGAGTTCGTGCTCACGCTCTTCTTCCTGTGTGTCATGGGCTTTCCCTCTCTGGAGTCCCTCAAGCGGACGCCACGGAGGGATCTGGGCTGTATAATCGGCGCTAGCCGTTCACCAGCGGTGAAGACAGCGCAGCGCAAGCTCCAGGACCTTGCCGAACAAAAACAGGGCCATCGCCTGGTGATGGAGATGGCCCAGCGCTATGTCGACGGGGACATTGTGGATGTGGGAGTGCTTTATGCCGATGGGCATGTGAAGCCATATTACGGCTCCCGCTCCCTGGGAGAGGTGTGGTCCCCACAGCGCCGGATGCCGGTGACTGGAATCCAGCAGTACTTCGTCAATGATGGCAATGGGCAGCCGCTGTTCTTCCTGACGCCGCAGCCTAACCAAAGCCTCACGCAGATGCTGCCCAGGCTGGTGGAGCACATCCGGTCGGTCATCGGAGAGCGGGAATTTACCCTGATATTTGATCGAGGAGGCTACTCCCCCAAGGTCTTTCGCCTGCTCCATGAGAACAAGGTACACATCATCACATATCGCCGGAAACCTTTCGACCTCTATCCTGCTTCAGCCTTCAGCCGACAGACCTGCGAATTTAAGCGCGTGCGTCGGGAGTTCGACCTCTACGAGACGACGGTCCGACTCAAGGAGATCGGGACGATGCGCAATATCGCCATCCTAAGAGAAAAGGGGCGGCAGACCCACATCCTGACCACCGACCAGAAGACGGAACCGGCCCTCATCGCCTGCCTGATGATCAACCGCTGGGGACAGGAGAACTTCTTCAAATACATGATGGAGCACTATTCCCTGGACCTGCTACATAGCTACGGTGGGACGGCAATCAGCGATGAGCTCGTGGTTGCCAATCCTGAGAGGCAGGCCATGGATAAACAGGTTCGGGAACTGCGCTGCCAGATAAAGAGTCTGAGGGAGCAGATGGGCGCGCTAGTGGCTAAGAATACTGCCGAGGAGCAATTGGAGCCCCTACGCCAGCAGATGACCTCGCTGGAGGGCCGGCTAAAGGACCTGACCAGACAGCGCCGTCAGACGCCGCGCAGGGTGTCGCTGGGAGAGACTCCGCTGAAGCTAGAACGGCTCAACCTGGAGAAGAAGGTCATTCAGGATACTGTCAAGATGGCGGCATACAACGCCGAGGAATGGCTCTTACAACGGCTCAATGAACACTACGATGACCCTCGTGACATTCGGCAAGTGCTGCGCATCTTCACTGGACTCAAGGGCCGACTACACCGCTGCAACGATGATATCATCGTGGACTTAAAACCTCCCGACCTTCCAAAATACCGCCAGGCACTGGAGGGGCTCTGCGCCAAGCTCAACTCGCTGTCAACCTGCTTCCCCGGAACCCCCTACCACATCAAGTTTGCCGTGGCTGGAATCGGGATGCACACTAAACCGCACAGCCCCACAGGCCCTATGTCCTGAGTTCTGAA
>JACUUR010000047.1 GCA_014859205.1 Dehalococcoidia bacterium
GCACCAACCAGCCGAACTTATTGGACAGGGCAAAGAGAATATTGCCCCTGATTCTGGCCTGGATGTTCTCCTCTGTGACATCCGGGGGCGCGTCTTTGAACGACTCGGCCAGCGTCTCCAGATAGGCAGCAAACGGCTTCTCAATAGGTATTACCCTGAACTCTATGCCCAGGTTGCTGGCCAGAGCTTCGGCATCCGATATGCTCTCCGGCGACGAGTAACGAGAGGGATTGGAGACACCTATCACGTTTTCAGCGCCGAGCGCATCGACTGCTATCGCAGCTACCAGACTCGAATCGAGTCCGCCCGACAGACCGATGACCACCTTCTGGAAGCCGTTCTTACGCACATAATCTCTGACACCGAGCACAAGGGCCTGGTAGATCTCAGCCACTTCGTCCAGTCTCTCCACTTGCCTCGGTGGCAAGCGCGGCTTGGTAATCGAGGCGAACTCACTGGAAACCTCTATTCTGGTAGCTTCCTTCAGTTTCTCCTTGACCCAGGGCGTGTCCTTCCGTCTTCGAGGATCGTGCAACTGCGAACGAAACACTCCCTCTACATCCAGATCGGCAGCTACAATGTCCTCCTCAAACTGCTTCCCCCTGGCGATCACCTCTCCTTTCTCGCTGATAATCAAGCTATTGCCGTCGAACACGAGTTCATCCTGTCCCCCGACCAGATTGTTATGAACAACAATCGCGACGCTGTCAGATGCCCTGGTGGCCAGCATCCGCTCCCTGAAGAGCGCCTTGCCGGCATGATATGGCGAAGCGCTTATGTTAATCAGCACCCTGGCTCCACCATAAGCCTGCACTATCGCCGGTCCGGCCTCGTACCACATGTCTTCGCAGACGGTTATGCCGACACCGAGACCATAGATGACAAAGACGGGACACTCCTTCCCCGCCTGGAAATATCGATTCTCATCGAACACTCCGTAGTTGGGCAGGTAGAACTTGTGGTAGACCCCGACAAGCTCCTTGTTATACGCAAGAGCCGCGGCGTTGTAAGTATCGCCATCGCTGTCAACAAAGCCCACCACCACCGCTATATCTGAGCTGTGCTGGACTATCTCATCGAGGCATTCTTTGTTCTGGCTGATGAACTGGGGCTTAAGAAGCAAATCCTCGGGCGGGTACCCGGTTATGGCCAGTTCAGGGAAGGTCAGCAGATCTATTCCCAGCGACCTCGCCTGGTCAATGTACTGCAGTATCCTCCGGGTATTACCACTGAGGTCGCCTACGGTGCAGTTGATCTGAGCTATACCCACCCTGATCGGGCGCAATTCGCCTCCTTATGGCAGCACGCGCATAGTATAGCAGACATCCGTCAGCGCCTGCCGTAGGGCGCATAAGCTACGGTCGACAGGAGAATCCCTTTATGGTTCGTGACCCCTCACACGGGAGAGGAATGGAGCGGGGATTCCATCTCCGATTTGAAGAGTACCGAGAGTTCAGTTATAATGGCCCCGCCAACACGGAGAAAGGCAATTGTCATGCCTCAAGTTGTGTGTCAGTCCAGTGACAGTACTGATGCCTGAGTCGCCTTCGACTAGAAAGCAGGGCTTGCGCCGTTTGCCGAGCCTGTGTTCAACAGCTAACCCCTTTTTCAGACCCCCGCAGGACTACCCCCCTACACGCACGGAAACACAACCGGTATGGATCCGGCCACAGAAGTGTGACAACTGGCAGCTTTATTGCCCGCGCTGCTGCCGTCAAGAACAACAACAGACAATAAGGAGGTAAAGGAATGAGCACAAGCCCGGAAGAACAAGGATTCGAGAATGTCAAGAAGCTGATCAACGACATCTGCAGGCGGATGAATATCTCCGAGACCTGCCGCTTGAGATTGACCGGGTGCGAGCGAGAGCTCACGGTCCGCTTCCCCGTCAAGATGGATGACGGACAGGTTGGGGTCTTCAGCGGCTATAGAGTGATGCACAATGATACCAGGGGCCCGGCCAAAGGAGGGATCCGGTACCATCCTGACGTGAACCTGGATGAAGTAAGGGCGCTGGCGGCCTTGATGACTCTCAAGACCGCAGTGGTGAATGTTCCCTATGGTGGGGCCAAGGGAGCAGTGGTCTGCAACCCGAAGGAACTCTCTCAGGCCGAGCTTGAGAGGTTAACCCGGCGCTATGCAGCTGAGATCGCAGTCCTGATAGGCCCTAACCTTGACATACCAGCCCCGGACGTGGGCACCAATCCCCAGGTCATGGCCTGGATCATGGACACGTACAGCACTATGAGAGGCTATTCACCGGGAGTAATCACCGGCAAACCCCTGGAGATAGGAGGCAGCAAGGGCAGGTTCGAGGCCACGGGGCGTGGCTGTATGATCAGCGCCCTGCTGGCAGCCAAGCACGTGGGAATCAACGCGGAAGGCGCCACCGTGGCAGTTCAGGGTTTTGGAAATGTAGGTGCGACGGTAGCTAAGCTCCTAGCCAAAGAGGGGTGTCTGATAACAGCGGCCAGTGATTCCAGGGGCGGGGTCTACAACCCGAATGGCCTCGATGTAGAAAGCCTGGTCGCTCACAAGGCTGAGACAGATTCAGTCGTTGGCTTCAGGAACGCCGAACCCGTAACCAATGCTGAACTCCTGGAACTGCCATGTGACATCCTGGTACCGGCCGCACTCGAGCATCAGATCGTCGAAGCTAACGCGCCTTCGGTGAAGGCCAGGATAGTAGCGGAAGGCGCCAATGGCCCCACCACCCCCGGGGCAGACAAGATTCTCTACGCCAATGGCGTTTTTGTCGCACCTGACGTGTTAGCTAACGCAGGTGGCGTAATAGTATCGTACCTGGAGTGGGTGCAAAATCTACAGGTCTTCTGCTGGGAAGAAGCCCAGGTCAATGGCTACCTGCAGTCAATGATGACAAATGCCTTTGCGGAGGTATTGGAGATCAGTGTGCTCGAGAAAGTAGACATGAGAACCGCGGCCTATATTACTGCTCTGCGCCGGTTGGCAACTGCCATGACTGCCAGAGGCATATTCCCCTAGGTCTGGCAGGAATCACGGGCTCAGGCTCGCTCTTCCCCGGCCTCTGGCATCATATCCTGATTGGAGGTTTACCGATGACCTGGATAGGCGGCATCCTGACCAAGGCCGATATGGGTCAGGACGAGCTAGGTAAGAAGCTCAACCTCATGGCCAGGACCGCCTGTTGGTCCAACGGGGCCTCGGCTGAGGATTCACACGAGTTCATCATATCCACTGTCAATGCCGCGCCTGACAATGCCCTGATGAGGGTGTCTCTGCTTGGTGAAGGAACGGCATCACGCCAGGTCTACGCAGACGGTGACCAAAGGCTTACCCTGATATACGATGGGTACCTCTATGGATCTGAGGGCGGTGAGTCGCGGCCCTCTGGGGTGCGGCACGGGAGGAACGGAGCAGTTGCCGACTCCCTGGTTCACCTGCTGGCCGAACTGCCGGGTCCACTACACGAAAATGTCAGACAGGCGTTAAGCGACGTGGACGGCGATTATACGCTGGCGGTGAGCGATGCGTCTCAGACCGTCATATGTCGAAACTCCTTAGGGACCAGGCCGCTTTACCTTGCCGAGGATGACAGGTTCTCAGCCTTCGCCTCCACCAAGAGACCTCTGTGGAAGATCGGGTTGGGCGAAGTCAGGTCCCTCAGAGCTGCCATGCTGGCCGGCCTTGACTCCAGAGGGATTGTGATCACGGAAGCTTCTCGGCTGGAGGAAGCAGACAGCAACATAACTGATATGACCAGGGCCGTGGATCATTACGAGCAGGCCCTTTGTTCCGCAATAAGAAAGAGACTCACCGGGGTTGATCACTTGAGCAGCGTGGGCGTGCTGCTATCAGGCGGCGTGGATAGCTGCCTCATAGCCAAAGTGATTCACGATGTCGCTCCAGCCCTGGGAATGGAGGTGATTGCATATACGGTGGGGCTGCCTGATTCACCCGATGTGAACTCCGCTCGACGCTTTGCCGAGGCACTGGGCATGAAACATAAGACCAGAATCTTGAGTGTCGAGCGGATCGCACAGTCTATTCCCGAAGTCCTTGAAGCGGTTGAGGATAGCGATTTCGTGCAGGTAGAAACCGGCATCGGCATATATGCCGCAGTGGACATGGCCGGCAGAGACGGCATCAGGGTGCTCTTCTCGGGCCAGGGAGCAGATGAGCAATGGGGAGGCTATAGCTGGTATCCAAAGGTGCTGGGCAGGGACGGTCGTGAGGAGCTTTGCCGCAGAATGTGGGAGGATTTCACCATGGCAGACATAGAGACGCTGGACAGAGAGAACAAGATAGCCATGGCCTGCGGTGTCGACTTGCTCTTTCCTTATCTGGATAGGGAGGTGGTAGATGTATCCCGAGGTGTGGCGTCTGAACTAAAGGTCATCTCAGAAGAAGACCACCTGGGCAAGCATCCACACCGCAACCTGGCGGTCAGAATGGGGATCCCTGAGGAGTATTCCAGCAGAGGGAAACTGGCCATACAACACGGCACAGGCATACACGGCGTACTAGATGAGATTGCCCGCAAGCACGGGTTTGATCCCGGCCTGGTAAGGGACATCGGCTACAAGAATGAGGAGATCACAGCAGTGAGGATGGGCAGCTCTTCAAGATATGGCTATCGCTACGCCCAGAGAAAACTGTGGCAGGTGCCTCCGCATGTCCAGTTCTTCCTGCATGCATTAGCATACAAGAAAGGCTTGCTTGATAGACCGATCAGGGACAGGGTTGGGCATTTCCTGGACAAGACCGGGCGTTCCCTCCAGCCCTCAGACTAGAGCACAATGCCGAGGACACATTGTGCAGAGTCCGCGGGGAGCCTGACGTGTAAGCTGTGGCCACCAGCGCCACCCGGCAGTACTTGACATAATATCAACGCCGCCCGATTTCAAGTGGGCTTGCCCAGTGGGTGGTATTTGCGGTGCGTCTCCTCGGCATACTTGTCGGAAGCATGAACATAACGGGTGGTGGTATCCAGTGATTCATGTCCCAGTAGGATTTGCAGAGCTGCCGGATTGGCGCCTTGTTCGGCCAGGTAAGTGGCGAATCCATGCCTGAGCGAATGGGCTGAGGTCGGTACGTTGATCCTCAACTTCTCACGATATCTTTTGATCCTGTCCTGAAGGTAGTTGGCGGAGATCCTTCTGGCGGGCTTGGCGACGTTTCGGCCGGCGTAAGGTATGAATAGGGCGGGGCAATTGTCGTCACGAGTTGCCATATAGGCATCCAGGTGCTGTCTGGCACGCATTGTCAGATACACGAAGCGTTGCTTCCTGCCCTTGCCCGTGATGAAGATCCTCCCGCTATCATCGATCTGGCTCCTATTGAGACCGCACAACTCCGAGATGCGCATGCCTGTAGCAAACAGGACTTCCAGCATGGCGCGGTTGCGCAAAGCAGTCCTGACATTCGGTTCTAAGGTAGACGGAGCTTCAACCAGTCTGGTCAGTTCTTCAAGCTCTGCCACCTGCGGGTGCCTTTTGCCCGCCTTGGTCAGTTTCACTGCCTCAGGGGCAAGGGGGCAATGATGATCGATGTCGATCAGGTAACGCAGGTAAGCCCTCAGCGCCGATAGCATCCGATTCACAGAACGAGAATCAAGTTGCCTTTCGCCCTGCCTGCCCGAGCCAGGTGTTTTGCGATCACGCGACACAAGATAGGCTTTGTAGTAGGTGATAGCACGCTTATCAAGATTGTCGAACACAACACCGCTCTCATCCAGAAATCCGCTGAAGACATTCAGATCACGCTCGTAGTTGTAGACTGTCCTGGGCGAATACTTATTAGCCTGCAGATTCAGCAGAAAGTCGTCAACATGTGGCAGCATCGATACCATCTCCTTACAGGTTGCAACTGAGTGTAAGGAATATTATACTCACTCCCATTATCCCCCGAAACACTGTTCTTGTCAACCTCCAGCAGCATCTGACGCAGAGCCTTTTGCCACCTCCTACCAGGTAACGGCAGGGGTCAACAAGCTGGCACGCTCTGGAGTCAGGCCCTGATGTCAAGGCCGTTCCTCACTGCCTGTGTCACTCCCTGTCCTTGAAGCCTCGGACCCGATGGACTACAATCATGACGTTGTGAGCGATCTGATTCAAGGGAGTGTTGCCAGGATACTGGCCGGACTCCCCCAGGGAGTTGAGCTGGTGGCGGCAGCAAAGGGAAGGACGCCCGAGGAGGTCCTTCAAGCTGTCCAGGCCGGAGTGAAGATCATCGGTGAGAATTATGTCAAGGAGGCAAAGGAAGCCTATCAACTGGTGGGCAGGAAAGCAGAATGGCATTTCATCGGCACATTTCAGAAGCATAATGTCAGGAGAAACGTGCTGGACATATTCGATATGGTGGAGAGCGTCGGTTCGCTTGAAGTAGCCAGAGAGATCGACAGGAAGTGTGCCCTGATGGATAAGACGATGCCGGTGTTGATTGAGGTGAACAGCGCCGGGGAGCCCCGGAAATCGGGTGTGCTCCCAAAAGACCTGGAACAGATGGTGACGGAGGTCTCCCGTCTACAGAACATCAAGGTGATGGGCCTGATGACCATGGGGCCGGTTCTGGCAACTGCTGAGGAATACAGGCCCTATTTCAGAGAGACAAGGACGCTATTCGAGAGGATTCGCAGACTGGAGTTGACCAACGTAGAGATGAGATACCTCTCCATGGGCATGACCGACTCTTACAGGGTTGCGATCGAGGAGGGCGCCAATATGATCAGGATAGGCGCCGGTATATTCGGCAGCCCCTGTCAGGTCTAATCCTGACGACCTGCCCGATCTGCCTTGTTGATCTGACGCTCAATGATCTCCAGAAGCCTGTCTACTCCCCATCCTTTTGCCGCAGAGATAAGGGCCAGGCCCTCATCCGGCAACACCATCCCTTCCTCGAACCAGGGAACTGTAGTCAACGCGCTCAGTTCCGCCTCGCTTCCTACAGCCAGGTCCAGCTTGTTGAAGACCGTGACTCTTGGCTTGTCGTCCACCTTCAACTCACCCAGTATCTTCTCGACCGTCCGGCACTGGTCGGAGGCGTTGCTGTGGGTTATGTCAACCACATGCAGCAGCAGGTCGGCTTCATCCAATTCTTCCAAGGTAGCGCGGAAGGCAGCGATGATCGAAGGCGGAAGTTTGTGTATGAAGCCCACGGTATCGGTGATCAGGCACTGTTGCCCGCCGGGTAGAGGCAGCTGCCGGGTCACCGGATCAAGCGTGGAGAAGAGCCTGTTCTCGGCATCCACAACTGCCCTGCTCACAGTGTTGAACAGCGTGCTCTTGCCGGCATTGGTATAGCCTACCAGAGCTACGACCGGCGCTCCGGCCTCCTTACGCCGCCTCCTGTAGAGCGCTCGGTGTTTCCTCACCCCCTCTATTCTTCGCTGTAGCAGGCTGATGCGCTTATAAATAAGGCGACGGTCGGTCTCCAGTTGCGCCTCACCCGGACCTCTGGTGCCGATGCCGCCGCCCAATCGCTCCAGATGACGCCATTGCCCTACCAGCCGAGGCAGAAGATACTGGTGCTGCGCCAGTTCGACCTGAAGCTTTCCTTCATGAGTCCTGGCCTTTCGCGCGAAGATGTGCAGAATGAGAGCGCTCCGGTCGATGACCCTGACCCCTAATGCTTCCTCAAGATTTCTTTGCTGCCGCGGCGACAGTTCGTCATCAAAGATCACCGTGTCATACCCGGTCTGCTCTCTCAGGGCAATGAGTTCATCGATCTTGCCCTTGCCTATATAATGCGTAGGCGAAGGAGCGTCCAGGTTCTGAGTCAATGTCCCTACGACTCCGGCGCCCGCTGTTTGAGAAAGATGCGCCAGCTCACGTAGCGAATCTGTAACCGACCATTCCTGCCTGGAAGCCCTGGTGCCTACTCCTACCAGGAATACCTGCTCTGCCCTGGCCTCGGTGGCGAATAGCTTCTGTTTGATCTAGCCCTCCAACGTAGGATCGAAACCGCACACAACACCTACCCGCGCAACACCGGCAGACGCCCACCACCCGTCCATGCTACGACACACTTTGAAAGTCTCCTATAAGACCCTTCACCGCCTTCACTACGTCAGACATGGAATCAGTCCTGGCTCGCCCCTCTGCTCCTTCCAGATGATACCAGGTAATCCTGCTATCGCTGAGCCGAAACCAGGCATACTGCCTCCGGGCCAGACGATGGGTCTCATGCTTAATCTTATCAACGGCCTCGGACAAAGTCATCTCGCCTCTCAGGAACTGTGCTGCTTGCTTGTAGCCTATGCCCGACATGGACGGCAGGGAAGGGGAATATCCCCTCTTCAATAGCCGGTCCACTTCCTCGACCAACCCCAGTTCCATCATCTTATCGACGCGCCGATCGATCCTTCTGTACAGGTCGCCCCTCTCCTGAGTGAGGCCGACGAGCAGGAAAGGAAAACGGGGCGCCTCCTTGCGCTGCAACTCGGACGGCTGCCGGCCCGTCGAATGGTAGATCTCCAGGGCCCTGATGATCCGGCGGATGTTGCCGGGGTTGATTCTGTCGGCCGAAGCAGGATCAATGTCCCGTAGCTCGCGATAGAGGCCCTGGCCGCCTTCTCGTTCCGCTCTGGCCTCAAATCGACGCCTCAGTTCCCTGTCCGGCGGCACCTCCGGTATCCGCCATCCCTCTACCAGCGACCATACGTAAAGGCCGCTGCCCCCCACCAGCAAAGGCAATTTGCCTTTCCCTTTGATAACCTCGAGTGCCTCGATGGCCAGGTCACGGTACATCGCCAGGCTGAAGTCCTCGTCAGGATCGACTACATCTATGACGTGGTGAGGCACCGCTGCCCTATCCGCCACACTGGGCTTGCTGGTGCCGATATCCATGTACCGATAGACCTGACGGCTATCGGCGCTTATTATCTCTGCATCAAAGCATCCGGCGAGCCGCAGAGCCAGATCGCTCTTGCCTACGGCCGTGGGTCCGACAACTACAATCATCGCCGACTAGTTCGATCTCTCCCCTTTATCCGCGCGGTCTGTTCCACGATTGCCACGAACTCGTCGGCCTTCAGGCTGGCTCCGCCCACCAGAGCACCGTCGATTTCGCGATGGGAGGCAAACTCGGCAATATTTGCGCCGGTAACGCTGCCGCCATAGACGATCCGAATCTCCTCGGCAGTGTCCCTGTTCCACAGCCCGGCCAGGGCCTTCCTTATGAACTCTATGGTAGCTGCGGCCTGCTCGCCTGTCGCCGCCTTGCCCGTGCCGATAGCCCAGACAGGCTCGTAGGCAATCACCAGATTGTCAGACATTCGCTCGGCCTTTTCGATATCTCCACCCGGCACGTTAAGTCCCACACCATCCAGGGCCACCGTCACCTGTCTGTTGATCACCTCCTCTGTCTTGCCGGCTTCATTCTCCTCAAGCCTCTCTCCCACACATAGAATTGGCTTGAGGCCATTAGCCAGGGCCGCCTTTACCTTCTTGCTGATCATCTCGTCGGTCTCCCCGAAGCACCATCTCCGCTCGGAATGCCCCAGTATGACGAACTCGCATAACCCGCTCAGCATCAACGGCGATATCTCACCCGTGTAGGCCCCCTTAGCCTCGAAATACATGTTCTGAGCCCCCAGCTTAATCGACGAACCCTGCAGCATCATGCTCAAAGGGACCAGCGACACGAATGGCGGGCAGAGCACCTTCTCGACCCCATCCAACCTATCCAGTCCGTCCAGCATCTCCAGAACGAGCTTCTCCGCCTCGTCGACGCTGGTATTCATCTTCCAGTTACCGGCAACCAGAGGAATTCTCATCGCGCGACCTCCTGTCATTACTTGTCCAGCAGAACGCTGACCCCGGGCAAGGTTGCTCCCTCCAGAAACCTCAAGCTGGCGCCGCCCCCCGTCGAAACATGGCTCATCCTGTCGCTCAGCCCCATCTCCTGTACCACCTCGGCGGTGGAGCCACCCCCGATAACGGTGGAGGCATTCAGGGTGGATAGGAAGGTAGCCAGAGACCTGGTGCCCTGCGCAAACTCGGGTATCTCGAAGATTCCCATAGGGCCGTTCCAGAGCACGGTGCGGCACTTTGCCAGCTCACCGCAGAAGAGTTCGGTAGTCCCGGGGCCGATGTCTGCGATATGGCTGCCGGAGGGGATCCCGGCTGCCGGCGCGACCCTCGTCATGACCCCGGCTGTCAGTTCCTCTGCCACAACCGCATCAACGGGCAGCAGCAGATGCGCCTTGCGCTCCCCGGCTTCCTTGAGCAGCCTACCAGCCAGAATCAGCTTGTCCTCCTCAACCCTGGAACGCCCCACCTCATACCCCTGCGTCTGGAGAAAAGTGGCCGCCATGCCGCCGCCGATCAGCAGAATGTCAACCCTGTCCAGCATGCTCTGCAGCAAGTCCATCTTATCGCCAACCTTGGCGCCCCCTATCAGACAGCAGAAGGGCCGCTCTGGATCATCAAGCAGCTTGCCCATAACCTCTAGTTCTTTCTTCATCAACAGACCGGCCACTGCCGGCAGGTGCCGGGCTACGCCTACGGTCGAGGCATGGGCACGATGGGCCGTGCCGAAGGCGTCATTGACATAGACATCAGCCAGTCTGGCCAACTGCGAGGCAAAACCGGAGTCATTCGCCTCCTCTTCGGCATGAAAGCGCAGGTTCTCGAGGACCAGGATCTCCCCCTCCTCGAGTGCCGCCGCTTCGTTCTCGACCTGTTCACCTATGCAATCTGATGCCGCGCTGACCGGCAATCCGGCGAGCTCCGACAATCGCACCGCTATCTGCGCCATCCGTAGACCTTCCACTACCTTGCCATCGGGGCGCCCCAGATGAGAGCATACGATCACCCTGGCCCGGCGGTCAACAAGATACTTAATGGTAGGAAGCGAAGCCCGGATGCGGCTATCGTCGCTGATGGCGCCGGTATCCCTGTCCAGAGGGACATTGAAATCAACCCTGAGCAGCACTCTCTTGCCTTCAACCTGTATGTCCTCAACCGTCTTCTTGTCCATATTGCCTCCTAGAAATCGCGCTTGAGCAGAAAGCTGGCTATCTCTCCCAGCGGAGCTTGCCTGGACGCTGCAAGGCCGCTGGCCTCAAGCTGCGTCATAGCTCTGCTATAGTATTGTGTGGCCAACTTCTCGGCATAATCTCTGGCCCCTGTCTGCTCCAGGATCCGGCTGATCTCAGCCATCTCGCAGGCCCCGATAGTCTCCCGGCCATAAAGCTCAGCAAGCCTGTCCTTCTGTTCGCCCCGGCTGTTTTGCAGTCCATACACAACGGGCAGAGTCTTCTTCCTCTGTGAGATATCGTCTGCCGGCTTGCCCGTGACCTCCTCAGTTCCCCAGATGCCCAGCAAGTCGTCGTGAATCTGATAGGCCATTCCCAGTTCTTTGCCGAACAGGTCAAGGCAACCAGCTACCCTCTCATCTCCCCTGCCCAGATATGCTCCCAGAGAAGCAGAGACCGCAAACAGGGCTGCCGTCTTCTTTGCTGCCATGTCAAGGTAGTCCTCGACTGTGATGTCGAGACGCCTCTCATACTCAAGGTCCAGGTACTGGCCCTCGCACAGGTCCAGACATGCCTGACTAAGCTCCCTCACGGCACTGACGATCATCTCACCGGGAACTCCTCTTTCCTCCAGCCCGAGCAAAGCCAGGTAGGCTAGAGCGAACATGGCATCGCCGGCGTTGATCGCCTGAGCCTGCCCCCATATTCTCCACACCGTCGGGCGGTGATGACGCTCACAGCTAACGTCCTCGATGTCATCGTGGAGCAGCGAGAAGTTATGGACCAGCTCGACCGCCGCCGCAGCGGGCATTACCTCGGACGCGTCGCCACCCACAGCCTCGCAGCTGAGAAGGCAAAGCGTCGAGCGCATGAACTTGCCCGATTCCCCGTCACGCCGCTGCCCCTGCTCATCCTGCCAGCCCATATGATACCGCAGCATCTGCCCGAGACCCGCAGGGCAGCGGTCAACAACCTTCTTCAGCTCGACTGACACGGCAGCGCGACACGATGCGCAGGACTCAGGCAACCGAGGTTTTATGCCCATTCAGCCAGCCCATATTAGCGGCTGACGGAACGGCTTGTCAACCGATAATGTTCGAGTGGTATCAATTCTTGCCCGCCTGCCGACCGGACATTCACGTGTCGCCGGTGCTGACGCCTTACCCCTCTCCGACTATGAGCACGTCCTCGCGAACACAGGACGTGCCCCCCATCGCCCGGCATGCTATACTACCAGTCAAGACTCAAGAACTGGCAGACGCTTATCGCAGGATTGGCTGACGCCATCCACGAGATCGCCCGGAGGACCGGCGCCCCGGAAGAGACAGGAGCTTCCGGAGGGCGGCCTTCTCCCTGTTTCCCGTTAAGCTGACTAGTCATGCGCGAGAAGCAACACATCGATGACCCTGCAGACGTAGCGGACCAGAGCGGAAGATACCCCGCTGATGGCAGTGCTGCAGGCACACCATCCGGGAAGAAGGGGTTTTCTCTGCGCAGCATACGGACCTTCACTTCCCTCAAGAATCCCGCCTTCAGGCTTTACCTGTCCAACATGCTGGGCTACACGGGCGCGATGAACATGGAGGTCATGGCACGCAATTATCTCATCTGGCGCCTGACCCAGTCTCCTACCATCCTGGGGCTGAAGTCCCTGGCACTGGCTGGCCCCATGCTCTTCTTCTCCCTCTTTGGAGGCGTGATCGCCGACCGGGTACAGAAGAATCACGTCCTGCTCGTCGGTCAGCTGCTGTCAGGAGGGATCTCGCTGGCAGTTGCTTTGTCTCTGGCCCTTGGCTACCTGTCCGCAGACCACGGCGGTTCGTGGTGGATTCTGCTGGTCGCGGCCGCATTCCAGGGCACGGTGATGTCCCTGGTGATGCCCTCGCGCCAGGTGCTGCTCTATGAGATCGTCGGCGGCGAGGAAATCCTCAATGCCGTCTCACTCAACACCCTGGCCATGAACGGCATGCGCATCATCGGACCGGCCCTGGCCGGCCTTTTCATCTACGCCCTCGGCTTCACCACTACCTACTTCGTGATCACCGGCCTGTACCTTGCATCCTCCCTCATCATCCCCTTGCTGCCTCGCAGTAGCCCTACTGCTCTGGCCGGGCAGGGCGCTCTATCCAACATCAAGGAAGGGCTGGGCTATGTTCGCAGGGAGACCATATTGCTGCTCATTCTGGTCTTCGCCCTGGTAGGCATACTGCTGGCCACGCCCTACATGACCCTCATGCCTATCGTCGCTGATAATATCCTCGGAGTCGGCGCCGCTGGTCTGGGAACCATGATGGCCTTCATCGGCATAGGTGCCATCGCCGGCTCGCTTATCCTTGCCTCGTTACCCAGCAAGAGGCGGGGGCTCTTGCTGATGATGAGCACCTTCGTCTTCTCTGTAGCTCTGATCGGATTCGCCTTCTCGAGCTCCTATTATCTGTCCCTGGTCCTGCTGATCGTGGTAGGACTCGGTCAGTCCGGGTTGATAGCAGTGGCCACCGCTATCCTCCAGGACTACTCCCGCGATGAATACCGCGGAAGGGTAATGAGCATCTTCATGATGGAGATTGGACTGATGGGCTTTGCCGGCTTTGGCGCGGCACTGCTGACAGAGGTCATAGGGGTGCAGCAGGTCATCGGTGGCTTCGCTATGGCTCTTGCCGTCATGTCGCTGCTGGTACTGGCCCTTGTCCCCAGACTGAGAGGACTGGAGTAGTCCACCCTATTCGACAAGAGGTCTACCTGAACAGCACGATTCAGTTCGGCGGCACGGCGACCCGTTCATGGGGCGAGGTTGCTGAAACATCATCGGCAGGCTATAATTAGCACTTAAGCATTGAGACTGCTAATCGATAGGAGGTAACGTAGATGAACTGCACCGTATGTGGGAACCCGCTGATTTTTGACAGGGTTGTTTTCCACTGTTCCTGCGATGCTTTTGTGCACGCCTACTGCTGGGATGAGCACGTGCTCAAAGGCCATCGCCCCCCTTTTGAGATAGGCAGTGTCACTCTCGATAGCGAGTTCATACCCAGGGAAAGCCCCGCAGAGGAGCAGGTTGCGGTGGCACAGGTCACATCAGGGCCTGCCCTCGACGAACCTGACTCAGAAGAGGAAACCACGGCCCCTTTGGAATAGAGGAGGACATAGATGCCTACTTATCAATACCAGTGTCTGAACTGCAAGTCGCAGTTTGAGCTCAGGCAGAGCTTTGACGACAAACCTATAGCTGATTGTCCTGCCTGCCACGGAGTCGCCCGCCGCCTGTTCTGTCCGGTCCCCATCGTGTTCAAAGGCCCCGGCTTCTACTGCACCGACTCAAAGGGAGACGGAGGCAAGAAGAGTGGAGATAATGAGTCATGAAGTGCCCTGTCTGCGGTAGATAGGCCAGAGCCCGCATCTACTACTGCGCCAGATGTGCTGTCTACGTACACGAGCGGTGCTGGCGCAGACACGCAGCCCGGGCTCACAGAGACTAGCCTGGCTCTTATCATCGGAGCTTCCTCGTGGTATACTTAACACGGCTGTCCCTGTAGCTCAGCTGGACAGAGCGGCTGCCTTCTAA
>JACUUR010000048.1 GCA_014859205.1 Dehalococcoidia bacterium
TCTGTGCGCCCACTGTGACGATTGTCCTGACCGGCTGGCACCTGGTACCAGCCAGTATCCTCTCCTATGACCACTTTCACAGACATTGCACAGGCCTGTAATGTATTACGGCCCTGGATGAAGTGTCAAGCAACCAGATGGCACTGAAGCGCTACGGATAATCAGGTGCGCTATTCGTAACAAGCCCGATCAGGCGGGCTCTTACAGGTCGCCAAGGTCGGCTTTGCTGGCCGGCAGTACTCGCTGGTTCAAAAAGTGCAGATCCTGGTTACGTCCCGGATGGAGGCCTCGCGCACTGCTGTCCGAGTCTCCGACGGGTGCTCGGTGCGTTCGATCCACTCCCGTTTGCAGCGAATCGGCATCGGGAGCTTATAGGGCCTGCACCGGCTAATGGCTTGCAGGGATCTCTTAGCGCCCTCAGAAATGGCCGCTCGCGTCTCCTGGAGAGGGTAGAGCTCTGCAGCTTCACGACCGATGCCCCTCTTGGTAGCAACCGTGACAACATCCGGCCCGAGAAAGGATTTCGCCTCCCGGCATGTCGCAGTATCCCCGGTTACCATGATAACCGGGACGCCAAGGCGGCCGGCAAGCAACGCCGTCTGTGCTATCTCGCCCGACTCGCGCTCGTTGTACCAGTATCTCATCTCGGTTGCCGAACTCTGGGTATGGTTCAAGACGCCGTCCGCCGTGCCCTTCATCGCATGATGGCCCAACAGGATGACGCCGTGAAAGGTCTTATCCAGTCCTTCCATGGGGCTTCGCGGCTTGCCCGTGACGTAAGTCGCGCCCGGTTCCATCATGTGGGGGATGAAGTTGTCTCCTCCTCCGTGCCCGTCAGCGACGACGATCCTGGCGGCACCTGCTTCACGGAGCCCGCGAACCAGCGCTGCAATGTCGCCCATCAGGTACTCCACTGCCTGGACATACAGGGGCGACGTTAGGTCCCTGGTCTGGGCAAACCTCCATACTCCGCTGGCGCCTTCCAGGTCTGTCGCGACATAAATCTTCCATTTAGCTTTGGCCATTGATACAATCCTTTCCCGCGGTTAACACTGCTGCCTGCAGTTGTTTACTGTACTCATCGTATGGAGTTGTACTCCGTTATGACGCGGAAGAGTCCAGGAGCATTCTCCTCCCGTGTCTCAGCATGGCCTTCTCGATTAGCCTGCTCGCTTTCAACGCCGCTTCCCGGCCGAACAAGCGGCCAGTATCTCTCGAGCTTGCCCCGTATGTTCACGCTCATGCTCCACGAAGCGCCGCAACACCTTGCGGGCGGTCCATTCTTCCTCGGGGTGGTCGGTGAAGTGAGCGGGGTGGAAGACCTCAGAGCGTTGGCGCTCATCAAGACGGCGAAGGCAGTCGACGCAACCGCAACGCTCAAGGTCGAGGAACTCGAATATGGGAAGGCTATGGTCTTCAGCCCATTCTTGGGGGAGTTGGTCAGGTTCAAAGAGTCGCGAGATGTACCACTCCTCTGCATTGCCGATATGGCGGAGCAGTATTCGGAGCGAGAACTCGGTCTCACTCTCGCGCCAGTCCAGCAGCTCGTCCGGAAGACCTGCTACTAGGGCAAGCAGGTCGGAGCGCGAGTATGACATAAGGCGGATGCAGTCCTCGATCTGGCCAGGGGTTACAGGCGAGCGCTCTATCGAAAACAACGCGCAAGCATCTCCAGGGGTGAAGGGTCCTGTGCCGACGACCTCCTCGGCTACGTGGATCGAAACCTCAACACCCACCTCCCGCGAGCGTTCTCCGTGCCCGCCGAGCCAGGCTGCGTGCTCACGCACAGCTCGGGGTAGCGACTGGAGGACTTGGGCGCGGCTTCTCCCTCGGACGCAACAACCGGGAAGCGCAAGAATGTGACCCATCCAGTGGGCACCCTGGCCCTCCATGTAGACTGCATATCGCATTGCTGTGCCCGACGATGGTCCCTGGCAGCCAGAGCCCGTTCTATCAGCAGAGCAGCGTCGGCTGGATGCAGGGTTGGGGGGCCTCTGCGGGTGTGGCCGCAAGCCTTGCGCTAGTCCGCGACGCGCTAGACACCCGTCTTCTCCATCTGCAAGAAAGCTACCTCTGACAGGCCTGCTTTCTCTTTGGCATGCTCGATGGTCATGCTGACAAGATTGCCTTGAGCATCCAGGTCTATGTAGAGGTACTCTGATATCTCTTTTGTTAGAACGATCGGAACCTCTGAGAATTCTATCAGTGCTGTATCTGTATCTGAGAAATATCGGATCTTCATTTCTTTCCCTCCCCGAGGTCTCTGTCAAAGAAGGCATTGTGGACAGTTTCGCCGTCCTCCAGGAGAACTACCCTCAGGTATTTCCCGACCTCTGCGATCAGTCTCCATTTCCTTATCCTTCCGTCGCTCTGGACCTCAGTCTCAACAGGTCTCTTGACTGTATCTAACATCCATTCATCTTTGATGACCGCCCTATCGGGACGCTGCCTGATGAATGAGAAGTATTGGGTGCATCTCACGAGTTTATTCTACCATTTTCGGCCCAGAGCGCCAGGATCGTGGCAACAGCGGAAACGTCAAAGGCTTCGACCACCCTAGGGCACGTCTCCTACTTCTGCCTCGTGGCCCAGAGTGACGAAGCATCGAAGGCCTCCCCCTTGAGCTTGGCTTCCAGGATAGTGTTCAGATCCTCTATGGGCACCCGGATCTGTGCCAGGCTGTCCCTGTCCCGAATGGTGACCTGGTTATCCTCCAGCGACTCGAAATCCACGGTGACGCAGAACGGGGTGCCGATCTCGTCCTGTCGCCGGTATCTACGCCCGATGCTTTGCGAATCGTCATAATCGGTCACGAAACTCGAACACAGCCGCTTGTTGACCTCTTTGGCCAGAGGTGTCAGCTTCTCATTTCTGCTCAGGGGCAGGACGGCTACCTTGATGGGAGCCAAAGCAGGATTCAGATGCAGGACTGTCCTCTTCTCGCCTTCGATTTCCTCTTCCTCATAGGCGTCAATGAGGAAGGCCAGGACGGAGCGATCGACTCCGCCCGAGGGCTCGATCACGTAAGGCACGTACTTCTCATTGGCCTCGGCATCGTAGTAGGTGAGTTCCTTGCCGCTGGCCTTGGCATGCTGCGTAAGGTCAAAATCACCCCTATCCGCAATACCTTCCAGCTCAGACCAGCCCATGGGGAAGAGATAGTCGATGTCATAGCAGTCCTTGGCATAGTGAGCAAGCTCATCCTTGCCGTGCTGGCGCAGGCGCAGGTTTTCCTCTCTGATACCGAGTTTGACGTACCAGTTGAACCGCTCCTGGACCCAGTAGTCAAGCCACTGCTGATCAGTGCCGGGCTTCACGAAGTACTCGAGTTCCATTTGTTCGAACTCCCTGGTCCTGAAGATGAAGTTACCGGTTGTGATCTCGTTGCGAAAGGACTTGCCTATCTGGGCAATGCCCAGAGGCAGCTTCTTCCGGGAAGTGGTCACCACGTTCTCGAAGTTGACGAATATGCCCTGGGCGGTCTCGGGCCTGAGGTAGACCGTACTCGCCTCCTCCTCCACTGGGCCCATGAAGGTCCTGAACATCAGGTTGAACAGACGGGGCTCGGTCAATTCGCCGCCACACTTCGGGCACTTCTGCGTCTCCAGTTCGTCGGCGCGCCACCTGAGGCGACATGACTTGCAGTCGACCAGAGGGTCTGTGAAGCCGTCAACGTGGCCGCTGGCTACCCAGACTCCCGGGTGCATCATGATGGATGTATCCAGTCCGACTACGTCATCCCGCTCATGGATCACCGCCTTCCACCAGGCATCCTTCACGTTACGCTTGAGCTCGGCCCCCATGGGGCCGTAATCCCAGCAGCTACCCAGGCCACCGTATATCTCACTGCTGGGGAAAATGAACCCCCTCCGTTTACAGAGCGAAACGATCTTGTCCATATCGACTTTGGCGGGCATATTCGGGTCTCCTTTGGGCCTGTTAGCTTATCAGCTCTGCAGACAACCGTCAAAGGCAATGACAGCAACCACAGGGCCCTGAGTGGCAAGGAGAGGGTTAGCCAGCTAAATGCTGAACGATTCTATTTGGCCTTCTTCCTGCTGGTCTTGGCAGTCGCGAAACTGAGGTTGTCCTCCTGCAGGCTAACGGCCACGGTGTCCCCTTCCCTGAACTCTCCCTGCAGTATCTTTGAGGAGAGAGGGTTCTCGACGTATCTCTGAATGGCCCGACGCAGGGGCCTAGCACCATAGACAGGATCATAGCCCTTGTGGGCCAGCCAGCCCCTGGCTTCCTCAGTTACCTCAAGCTTGAGAGATCGTTCCGCCAATCTCCGTTCTACCTCACGGACAAGCAGGTCTACAATGCTCCTCAAGTGATCCTCAGTCAGAGGACGGAATATGATTACGTCGTCTATCCTGTTGAGCAATTCAGGACGGAAGGCTCGCTTCAGTGCGTCCTCTATGGCGGTTCGCATCTTTCGTTCGGCATCGTCGTCCTTGCGAAGGAGGCCGATACCCGCGCGGTGGAACTCCTCGGTGCCCAGGTTGCTGGTCATGATTATCACCGTGTTTCTGAAATCCACCGTCCGGCCATGTCCGTCGGTAAGCCTGCCATCCTCCAGTATCTGCAGCAGTATGTTGAAGACGTCGGGGTGAGCTTTCTCCACCTCGTCGAAGAGGACAACCCGGTAGGGGCGACGGCGCACCGCCTCGGTCAACTGACCGCCCTCCTCGTACCCCACATACCCCGGGGGCGCGCCCACAAGACGGGACACGGTATGCTTCTCCATGTACTCGGACATGTCCAGCCTTACCATGGTATCTTCATCGTCGAATAGAAACTCGGCCAGAGCGCGGGCCAACTCGGTCTTGCCCACCCCGGTGGGCCCCAGGAAGATGAAGCTGCCGATAGGGCGCTTCGGGTCCTTGAGCCCGGCCCGACCTCGCTTGATCGCCTCTGAGACGGCCGTCACCGCCTCCTCCTGGTCCACTATACGCCGGTGAATTCGCTCCTCCATGTGGACCAGCTTGTCGGTCTCGGTCTCCATCATCCGTGAAACAGGTATGCCCGTCCACTGGGCAACCAGATCGGCGATGGTCTCTTCATCGACAACGCCGTCGATCTTCTCATCCTGCTGCCATTGCAGCCTGGCCTCATTGTACTCCCGTTCCAGCCGCAACCTCTCGGCCTTCAACTCGGCGGCCTTCTGGTAGTCTTGCCTCTGCGACGCGGCGTCTTCCTCGTCACGCAGGTGTTTGATCTTGCCCTCCAATGATCTGACTCCATCCGGAGCGCTTTCCATATCGATGCGCAGCTTGCTGGCCGCTTCATCAATCAGATCGATCGCCTTGTCGGGCAGGAACCTGTCGGAGATGTATCTCTGGCTCAGCTTGGCGGCGGCCACCAGTGCCGAGTCCTCGATCTTTATCTTGTGGTGTGATTCATACCGGGGTCGTAGCCCACGGAGCATCTCAACGGTGGCTTCCACACTGGGCTCATCAAGATAGACAGGCTGAAAACGTCTCTCCAACGCCTTGTCCTTTTCCACATGCTTGCGGTATTCATCGAGCGTGGTAGCTCCGATGCACTGAATCTCGCCGCGGGCCAGTGCCGGCTTGAGCATATTGCTGGCGTCGATGGCTCCTTCAGCAGCCCCGGCTCCCACCACGGTATGGAGTTCATCGATGAACATGATAACCTCGCCGGCCGCCTGCCGAACCTCGTCCAGGACCGCCTTCAGCCTTTCCTCAAACTCCCCGCGAAACTTACTGCCGGCCACCAACGCTCCCATGTCCAGGGCCACGACCTTCTTCCCTTTTAGCGAATCGGGAACATCTTCAGCGATAATCTTCTGGGCCAGTCCTTCGGCAATCGCCGTCTTGCCCACGCCGGCGTCGCCTATGATCACCGGATTGTTCTTGGTGCGACGCGAGAGTATCTGCGTCACCCGCCTGATCTCATTGTCCCTCCCGATGACGGGGTCGAGTCTGCCCTCACGGGCCAACTCGGTGAAATCGCGTCCGTATTTCTCCAGGGAACGGTATTTGCTTTCCGCCTGGCGATCCGTGACCCGATGCCCGCCCCGGATCTTCTGCAGGGCCTGATAGATCCTCTCCTGGCTGACCCCGGATTCGCCCAGAATTGTGGCCGCCTCGCCCTTGGTCTCAGCGGCGATGGCAATGAGCAGATGCTCGGTGCTGACAAACTCGTCCTTCAACCTGTCGGCCTCACGATTAGCGCTCTCCAGAAGGGCCGAAGCCCTCGGCGTAGCATAGAGCTGGCCAGCCTCGTAGGCTATCTTTGGGAAGCGGTCCAAGGTGGCTTCTACCTTCCTCTTGACGGCCTGGACGTCCACCCGTAGCTCGGCCAGTATCTCCTGAGTTATGCCTTTCTCCTGCTCCAGCAGGGCCAGCAGGACATGCTCCACGTCCCACTGGTTGTGATGATAGCGACGGACCAGCTCCTGTGAGGCAGCCAGGACTTCCTGTGCCTGTTCGGTGAATCTATCTTGTCTCAATTCTCTAGACCTCCTTCCATTCTGCGTCCTCGATCGTGTCCTCGATCTCAGCCTCGGCAATCTCCTTGACTCTGCGCTCCATTTCGTCGAGTCTGCTGCGCAGTTCGTTCATCCTCTCCATCAACTTCAGGGCCACCTCCACGCCGGCCACGTTTACCCCGCAATCGCTTACCAGTGTCTTGATGTATCGTAGCCTCTCAATATCGTCCTCGGAGTAGAGACGGATGTTGCCGCGCGAGCGCTCCGGCTGTACCAGTCCCAGCCTCTCGTAATAGCGCAATGTGTGAGCTTCCAGGCCTACTATCCTGGCCGCCACGCTTATTACGTATCTTGATCTGGATTCCCAGTACACCGTCATCTTGCCTCGCTTTCTGCCGGCCGCAGCGATCGTAGTCTCTCGAATAGCCTCTTCTCCTCATCAGTCAGACCGGTGGGCAGGACGACTTTTGCCCGGGCGAACATGTTGCCGTGTCCGGCATTGCCCAGCACTGGCATGCCCTTCCCGCCCAGTCGGAAGACCTTGCCGTTCTGTGTTTCCCGCGGAATCTTGAGAGACAGATCGCCGTCCAGCGTGGGCACTCTGACCTCGCCGCCCAGCATGGCAGTGACTAACGGGACGGGCACTTCAACGTGAATGTCATCTTCCTTACGCTCGAAAAGCTTATGGGTCAGCAGCTTGACCACAAGATACAGGTCTCCTTTGCCGCCACCGGCACGGCCATGGCCGCCCTCGCCGGCTATGCGTATTCTCGAGCCATCCTTGACTCCCCGCGGGATCTTGACCTCCAGGCGCTTCGGGGCTGCCTTCCTGCCGGTACCATTGCAGATCGTACACGTTCGGTTGCCTACTCTGCCCGTGCCTCCACAAGCTGTACACGGCTCATCGATCTGAAGCTGTATGACCCGCTTGGAGCCATGGTAGGCTTCCTCAAGGGTTACCTCGATAGTGGATTCGATGTCCTGACCCCGTTGCGGCCCGCGCCTGGTCCTGGGTCCCCCCGCAGCACCGCCGAACAGGCTTGACAAAATGTCTCCAAAGGCATCGGCGTCTCCGTACTCGAAGGTAGTGCCGCCTCCGCCGAAATCCCACCTCACCCTCTCCTGTCCTCCTGACTTGGCGAATTGGTCGGCGTATTCCCACTGGTCGCCGTACTGATCGTACTTCTTGCGCTTTTCCGGATCAGAAAGGACTTGATAGGCCGCATTCATCTCTTTGAACTTGGCCTCAGCCTCTTTGTCGTCGGGATTGAGGTCAGGATGGTATTTGCGGGCCAGACGGCGGTAGGCCTGCTTGATTTCCTTTTGAGACGCGTCTTTGCCTATGCCCAGCGCCTGATAGTAGTCCTTGCTTTTCATCTCTCTATAGACAAAATGTATTATAAATTTGTTAAGATATTCTGTCAAATATCATTACCCATATAGTGAAGAGACTTGACAAAAGTGGTCAACTTTCTTATCATATAGACTGAGCTGAGAGCGGGGCTCAGAACAACAGAGAAAGGAGGTTAGGAGAATGGCTATAGAAAGATGGTATCCGTTCACTGATCTTATGAGCCTGAGGCAGGCAATGGACAGGTTGTTCGAGGACAGTTTTGTGAGGCCTTCTCGGGCCCTGGTTGGCGGCGATGAGGTGTCAGGGCCGGTTCTGGATGTGTATCAGACCCCCAACGAGATAGTGGTGAAGGCGGCCTTGCCGGGGGTGAAGCCCGAGGATGTCAACGTCGACATCACGGGTGACAATCTGACCATTAAGGGCGAGACCAAGGCCGAACAAGAGGTTAAGAAGGAAGACTACCTGTACCGGGAGAGACGGTATGGTGCCTTTTCTCGGAGCGTCATCCTTCCCGGCGGGCTCAAGTCCGACAAGGCTGAGGCCACCATGGAGGATGGCGTTCTGACTCTCAGTATACCCAAGGCTGAAGAAGTAAAGCCCAAGGCGATTAGCGTCAAAGCTAAAGAGAAGAAGTGATCATAACTGGGCCCCGCTCTCAGAAGACTTCAGTATGTCGATGAACTGTCTCACGATATGCGCGGTAGCTCCCCAGATGTTATGGCCCTCGTATTCGTAGGCGTAGTGATCGGGCCTGACGTTGGCTTCGTCCATCAGGAATGACAGAGGAACCGAGAAGGTTTCCTTGACTTCCCTGCCACTGGTCCTCAGCGTATGAGGGTGACGAATCAAGGCAACGAATGGCGAGATAACATAGTTGCTGGTAATGGTTATGCTGTCGTCAAGCTCGCCCAGGATTTCAATGTCCTGTCTCTTCAGACCTAGCTCTTCTTCAGTCTCCCTGAGCGCGGTTTCCAGCAGGGTGCCATCAGATGGCTCCTGCGTCCCTCCGGGAAAGCAGACCTGTCCCTTGTGGTGGTTGACCTCATCGCTTCTCACGGCAAACAGGACATGATACTGCCCCTGGTCATAGAAGATGGGCATCAGCACCGCCGAAGCTCTAAGATTCTCGCCGCTGATGGTACGCTTCCTGCGACCACCAAGGACCCTTTCAACCCGCTGCTTCACTGCACCGCAATTATATCACCTCTTGTGATACCAAATCCCTGCCTTCGATGACTGAGATTTGTCGCACAATGGTCGAAGAGGTATACTAATAGGTTATGGCGATCAAACAAGACTACTATGAGGTGCTGGGAGTGCCTCGGGACGCCGGCGACGACGAGATCAAGCGGGCGTTTCGCAGGCTGGCCTTCCAGTACCATCCTGATCGCAATAGAGACCTGGGAGCCGAAGACAAGTTCAAGGAGATAAACGAAGCATATCAGGTCCTCTCCGACCATGAGAAGAGGAGTCGGTATGACCGTTATGGTAGGGTGGATGTCGAGGGAGGTTTCGCCGATTTCGGCTTCGGAGGTCTGGGAGAGATTTTTGAGTCCTTTTTCGGCGGTTTTGGCGCCCCCTTCGGCCAGACTGCGCGGCGCGTTCCGCAGAAGGGGGACAGCTTGCAGTGCCATCTCAACCTTACCTTCCAGGAGGCAGTCTTCGGCTGCCGCAAGGAAGTTGAGATACAGCGGATCGAGTATTGCCCCTCTTGCCGCGGCACCGGCAGTGAGCCGGGTACGAATCCCGAGACCTGTCCGGACTGTCGAGGCACGGGGCAGGTGAAGAGGCTTCAACAGAGTGTCTTCGGCCGTTTCGCTCATGTCACTACCTGTTCTCGCTGCCGTGGCAGTGGCTCTGTCATAGGCAACCCCTGTTCGCAATGCAGGGGAAGAGGGAGAATAGGTGCGCAACGTAACGTAACGGTTGATATTCCGGCCGGCGTGGATGACGGAAATCGGCTACGCCTGGACGGAGAGGGCAGCGCAGGCGTGTACGGCGGCCCTCCCGGCGATCTCTACGTCGCCCTGTCGGTGGAGCCCCACAAGCTGTTTCGTAGAGAGGGCAGCGAGATACTCTATGAGTTGCCAATCAACTTTGCCCAGGCTGCGCTGGGCGATGAGGTGAGAGTGCCGTCTCTGGATGGCAGGGTGGACCTGAAGGTCCCGCCGGGCACTCAGGATGGGAAGGTCTTTCGCTTCAAAGGCAAGGGCATTCCTCATGTGGGCAGCAGAGGCAGGGGGGATCTGCTGGTCAAGGTCAACATAACAACTCCTGAACGTCTGGACAAGAGCCAGCGCCGTCTTTTTGAAGAACTGGCCAGGACGCTGCCTCGAAACGAACCCCCTAAGGACGCGTGGTCGGGTGGTTAGCGGTGGGCAGCGGCCAGGTCGCTGAATGCGATCGACGACCTGCTTAAGGGCAGACCTTCATGAAGAATCCCGTAGACAAGGTTGATTACGGGCAGTTCGAGTCCCTGGCTCTTTGCCAGCCGGTGTACTGCCAGAGTGGTGGCCACTCCCTCGGCAACGTGAGGCATGGAGGCGGATATTTCAGACAGGGAGCGCCCCCTGGCCAGTTCATAGCCAACCTGGTAGTTCCGACTCAGAGTGCTGGAGCAGGTGGCTATCAGGTCGCCCAGCCCCGCTGGGCCGCTGAACGTATCGGCTCTGGCTCCCAGGGCTAATCCCAGAGATATCACCTCACTCCATCCCCAGGAGATAAAGGCGCCCTTGGCGTTGTCGCCCAGCTCCAGTCCGTCTATCACGCCGGCGCCCAGTGCTATGATGTTCTTCAGTGCGCCGCCCAGTTCAACTCCGATGACGTCATCGCTGGTAGACAGGGCCAGCCGGGATGACTCCATCAACTGCCGTGCCCTTTCCGCGGTAGAGGCCTGCCTGGCGGCGATGACCGATGCTGCGGGCAGGCCTCGAGCGATCTCCTTGGCGAGATTGGGGCCGGACAGAACGCAGATCTGTCCCCTTGAATGCGGAGCAACCTCCTCCGCCAGCACCTGTGACATCCTCTTGCAGCTGCTCACCTCCAATCCCTTGGCGGCACTCATTAACAGTGTGCGACTGGCGAGATAGCTCGCTGCTTGTCTGACGTTTTCTCTCAGGGTCTGAGAGGGGACCGCCCAGATCGCCAGGTCAGCGTCGTCAAGAGCTTCCTGAAGGTGGCTGGTACATGAATAGCTGTGGCTGCCCCGATTTCGCTCTTCAGCCTCTGCGGCGCTTCGCGCCCACAGCTTCACGGCCGCCCCATTGTCGCCGAGCAGTCCACCCAGAGTATTGCCCCAAGAGGTATTGCCTATGATGGCGACTTTAGGCATGGCCTCTAGTGCCTCTTCACCATAGTCGGCGTTCTGTGCCCTGTCGCAAGCGTTTGATATTGTCCTGGTGCTGGACGATAAGCAGTGCTACCACTGCCAAACTGTAGGCCAGATAGATGACGGGGAAGTTGTACAGTATTGCCAGGGGTATCATGAGGCATAAGGCGGCCGATGCTCCCAGAATGGAACCGAGCGACATGTGCCGGCTGCGCAGTGCCGCTATGGCCACGACTTGTGCGCCGAATATGCCTGCTGGAGGGTAGATCGCGAACAATGTGCCGAAGTAGGCGGTTACTCCTCTGCCCCCCTTAAACTTAGCGAATACAGGCCAGTTATGTCCGATGACTGCAGCCATGCCGGCCACCACCTGTCCAATCTGCTGCCAGTGAATAGACACGCCCGCAACGCTCACGAGGCCACCGCTGCCGCGCAGAATCACTGTCGCCAGCATCACAGCAACGGTAGCTTTGACTACATCGAGGCCCATAGTTAGGAAGCCAAGCTTGGTCCCTGCCGTCCTCATCACATTGGTGGCGCCAGTCTTACCGCTTCCGTGTTGTCTGACATCAACTCCGCCTTTCAGCTTGCTGATTATCAGGCCGAAGGGGATCGAACCAAGGAGATAGGCGACGACTACTATAATAACGAACTCAGCTATCATGCTATCACCTCTATCCTTTTGGTGCGCCTGCGGGCAGCTCTGGTGAAAACCAACTTGAGAGGAACGCCGCGAAAAGCAAAGCTCTGCCTGAGCTTGTTCTCCAGGTAGCGTTGATAGGAAAAATGCACCAGTCTGGGATCATTGACCTCCAGAACAAAGGTTGCCGGTTGAGTCTCATCTTGATAGGCGCGATCTATGCGTAATCGTCTGGACCCCGCGCGCGGCGGGGGATGGCTGCTCAGCGCCTCCTTGACCACTTCTTCAAGCGCCGCTTGAGGCACCCGCTTCTGTCTCTCCTGCCATATCTCCCAGGCCTGAGGCAGGACCTTGCTGATTCCCTGCCGCCGCTGGGCAGAGACGTACATGAAGGGGACATAGGATCCGAATCTGAACCTGCTCTCCAGGTTGCGCTGGAACTCCTGCCTCTGCATTTGAGGCACAAGGTCCCATTTGTTGACCACCAGCAGCAGGCCCTTCCCAGCCTCGATAACATAGCCGGCGACATGCATGTCCTGGGCAGTCATGAACTCACCGGCATCGATCAGCAGCAGGGCAACATCACAGCGGTTGATGGCCTGAAGCGAACGAAGCAGACTGTAGTAGTCTATTCCAGCATCGACTCGCCCCCGTCTCTTGATGCCGGCCGTATCCACGAGCAGAATGTCCTTGTTGTTCCAGCGGACCATGGCGTCGAGTGAGTCGCGGGTTGTGCCCGGCGACTCATGGACGACGGCCCTCTCATCGTTTAGCAGGGCATTAAGCAGAGTTGATTTGCCCACGTTGGGTCGTCCGACGATGGCCAGTTTGGCTCCATCGGGCTCCGCCGCGCTGATCGATCGAGCAGGCAGGGAAGCCAGCACAGCGTCCATCAGCTCCTCGATGCCTCGATTATGGTGAGCACTGATGCCCCTGGGCTCGCCCATGCCCAGCTGGTAGAAATCGGTTACCTGATCGGCCTGCCGGACAGAATCCACCTTGTTTATGGCCAGGACGACGGGCTTATCGGCGGAGCGAAGTATATCGGCGATTTCCTCATCTGAGGCAATAGCCCCGTCCCTGGCGTCTACCAGGAAGATGATGATATCCGCCTGGGCGATGGCTGCCTCTACCTGCTGCCTGACCTTCTGCTCCAGAGAAGTGGATGGCTTCGTCTGCCAGCCGCCGGTGTCAACCACAGTCAAATCCCTGCCCTGCCAGGAAACGAAGGCAAAGACGCGGTCTCGGGTGGTCCCCGGCAAGTCGGCAACAACAGCTATCCGCCTGCCTGCCAGGCGGTTCAGCAGGGTGGACTTGCCCACGTTGGGTCTGCCTACGATGGCTACGATAGGCCTGGTCATCTTACTTCTCTCTACGAATCCGCCAGTAGCCTCGCCAGCAATGCCTTTTGCAGGTGAAGCCTGTTCTCTGCCTGATCAAACACCACGGACCGGGGGTCGTCCAGGAGCCCGGCAGAGATCTCCTCGCCAGGATGGGCTGGCAGGGGATGCATAAACAACGCATCTCCCTTGGCCAGGCTCAGCAGTTTGTCATCCACCTGATAGCCCGAAAAGGCAAGGCGGCGTTTCTGTGCCTCGGTCTCCTGCCCCATGCTTGTCCACACATCTGTGTACATAATGTCAGCGGCCCTGGCTGCTTCATGGGGATCATCGGTTAGCTGAAGCTGGCTCCGGCTAGAATCAGCAAATCGCCTTCCGTGATCCAGCACCTCTTCGCTAACAGTATAGCCCTTCGGAGCAGCAAGGCGGAAATTGATGCCCAGCAGACAAGCAGCGAGGAGCAAGCTGTTGGCCACATTATTGCCATCGCCGATATATGCCAGAGTCAGGCCGGCCAGCTTGCCCTTCTTTTCATAGATGGTGAGCAGGTCGGACAGAGCCTGGCAGGGATGCTCGAGGTCGGACAGGGCGTTGATCACCGGTACAGAAGAATGGGCAGCCAGAGTGCGCAGAGTCTCATGAGAGAACGTGCGAGCGGTAATGCCGTCGGCATAGCGGCTGAGCACTTTGGCCACGTCAGCGACCGGCTCTCGCTTGCCCAGGCCCACCTCTTCCGGAGAGAGGTAGATGCTGTGTCCGCCCAGCTGGTACATAGCCATATCGAAGCTGACCTTGGTTCGCAATGAAGGCTTCTCGAACAGGAGAGCCAGCGTCTTACCCGCAAGCAGCGGCCGCCCGGCCTCTCCCTTCATACGGGACGCCTGCTCTATGAGAGATTCGGCTTCTCTGCGGTCAAGGTCTGATACTGAAAGGAGGTCCTTCTTCATGTTCGTCTGCTTTTGATACTACTTCAGGCTATCGCATTTGTCAACCCGACGACTCCCTCTCCCCGAAGCTCGGCCCCGGCTTTGTTTCGTTAGCCAAGCGGGGCAACCAACCGATGCTGCACCCGTTGCGGCGCAGTATCTTCACGGCATGAGCAGGCGAGGACGGCGTCTCGAGATGGGTGAAACAGAGGCGCTATAGGAGCCCTGGGTACAGGAACAGACAGACCAATCGGTCAAAGGTCAGGAGTTTCTCTCCTCTATGGTTACCCGTATCATCACATCGCCATTCTCGAGGCTCTCGAGCACATCCATTCCCTCTATCAGCTGACCGAAGACGCTATGCTTACCGT
>JACUUR010000124.1 GCA_014859205.1 Dehalococcoidia bacterium
ACATTGAGTTCCAAGGATACCACACCAGTCAGGCCTGCTGGAAATCAGGCAATTTCAGATGTCTGGACATCGAACACGGGTGATTGCTGATAATCATTAGTGCATTATGGCTATAGTTATGCTATAATGCGGGTATGGATAATGATGTTCTGCCTGCTGCTCAATTACCCTGGCTGGATCTGAACCCGTCACCTGGTACTCCCCTCGGCCGCCATGTCACTGTCCTTGAAAATGATGGCCAGCGTGCCGTCTTTGTCGGAGGTACGGCTATCCATATTTATGACGCTGACGACCGTGCTGCAGAGGCGGCAGCCGTCGCTCTATTGGCGCGTGCTCGGGTGGCCTCGGATGTGGCACTGGGTGAGGCGTTTGGAATTCATCGCAATACCGTAGCACGTCGGGAGCACCGCCTGGAGGAGATAGGAATGGCGGGGGTGGTACCAGCCAAGCCTGGCCCGAAAGGACCGCATAAGGTGACCCCAGACGTCATAGAGGTGGTCCGGGATCTCTCGCATCTGGAGAGCGGTCGTTTAGCACGTGCTATCGAGCAGCGCACCGGAGTACTCCTGAGCGCCCAGCATGTGCGTTCACTGCGACAGCAGGCCCGGGCCACAGCAGTACTGCCAACGCTGTGGTCGGAATCAGCCGTTGCTGAGGTCGCGGAAGCCCGTGGTCAGGAGACGCAACCAGCGGAGGTTCCATCTGCCGTGGTGGCGCCAGCCCAGCCAACGTCGGCGACAGACGAGCCGCCAGTTGTACTACCCGATCAGCCCCGTCGGGCCCGCTATTTGGGAGCAGCACTCTACTACCCGGCGCTTGAGGCGCTGGGGTTTCTGGGGGTGGCGGTGTCCTGCTTTCGGCTCGCCAGCGCAGCGAAGTTCGGAGTCCAAGCGGTGATGCTGACGCTCTTCTTCCTGAGCATATTCAGCAAGACCACGCTGGAAGCGGCCAAGCACCTGCGGCGTTGGGATTTCGGACCTCTGGTGGGCACGGAGCGAGCTCCTGTGGTGAAGACATTGCGGCGAAAGCTGGGAGATTTGATCAAACAGGGTCAGTCGGCCGCCTTCGGTACCTTACTGGCACGACGCTGGGTCGAGCAAGGAGTCATCGCCACCGCCTATCTCTATGTCGATGGCCACATTAAGGCCTACACTGGCAAGCGCAAGCTGTCCGAGTGCTGGAACCCCAAGCGACGGATGCCTCTGCCGGGGCTGCTCAGCTACTTCGTCAATGACCAGCAGGGGCGGCCGCTATTGTTCCTTACCGAGGAGGCTAACGCCTCCCTGGCCCAGGCCATGCCCAGGATCGTGGCCGCCATCCGGGAGGTGGTGGGTGAGCGCCGCTTCACGGTGATCTTTGACCGAGGTGGCTTTGACGGGAAGCTCTTCGCGTGGTTGCATCATGAGGGGATCGACTTCATCACGTACCAGCGTGGGGAGCCGGGGTTACCGGTGGAGCGGTTCCGGCGGAGGGAGTGCCACTTTGAAGGTCGACGGCTGCGAATGTGGCTAGCCGAGGATCAGGTGCCGATTGGACGGTCAGGTCCCTGGCACCGGATTGTGGTACGGACTAAGGATGGGCACCAGACCCCCATCCTGACCAGCCTGACACATCCAGCCCCAGCCAAGGTTGCCTGCCTTATATTTGCCCGCTGGCGGCAGGAGAACTTCTTCAAGTACAGCCGAGAGCACCACGGGCTGGACCAGATGCTGGGCTATGCCTGGGCCGAGGCCGATGGGGCGCGGATGGTGCCCAACCCTGAGCGCAAGCGAATAGAGCGCGAGTTGAAGGTCAAGCGCCAGCAGTTCTCCCGCCAGAAGGCAGAGATGGGGCAGATGCTGCTTGATGAGCCGCGCCGGAGCCGCACCGGGCATGGTATCAAGGCCGCCCAAAGAGAGGCCGTCAGCCGTGTGCGAGCCATGGAGCAAGAGATCAAGGCGCTGCAAGAGCGCCGGGCCGAACTGCCAAAGCACGTCCCCCTGACCGAGGCCGGAACACGGGAAGTGATGCGGCTGGAGCAGAAGGCCATCATCGACCGCGTCAAGATGACTGCCTACAACGCCGAGGAGTGGCTTCTGGAATTACTGGTCCAACATTACCCCAACCCGCATGACGTGAGGGCGTTGCTGCGCTCGTTTGCAGAACTGGCCGGGGAGATTCGCCCCTTCTCTACGGGAGTAGCTATCACTCTTGATGCCCCTGATGTTCCCCTACACCGTCGGGTTTTACGTGGCCTCTGCGCGGACCTCAACCAGTTCACCACCACTTTCCCAGGGACCGATATCCCAGTGACCTATGAGGTCGCCATGCACCATTCCGAGACGGCCCTCTAAGGTCCGATGTCCAGACATCTGA
>JACUUR010000049.1 GCA_014859205.1 Dehalococcoidia bacterium
CTAGTGTGTTTGAAGCTAGTCGAGCGGAGGACGGACGCCGCCGACAGACGGATCACCATTCTGGCCCTCTCCGACTACGGACGCGCGGCCTGGAGAGAGCACAGGGCCGGCCTGATCAAGGCCATGCAAGAGGCTATGGAGCATCTTTCGGATCAGGAGTTGCTGGACCTGTCTCAGACATTGCGACGGCTTCAGGAGATGCTATCAACACTAACCTAGGGGTTGTTGGCGGCACCCGAAGGTACTGTGCCGCTATGCGCAATCTGTCTCTATGAACAACCGACGACAAAGCGCACTGAACGACGATAGAATCGGCCGGTTGCTGTGGAAGCTGTCCCTGCCCGCATTCGTGGGCATGTTTGTGATGACTCTCTACAACGTGGTTGACACGCTTTTCATCGGGCGGTACGTCGGTTCCCTTGGTATTGCCGGTCTTTCAATAGTGTTTCCTTTCCAGATGTTGACCATGGGTATCGGGTTCATGGCAGGGATGGGTGGGGCATCGCTGATTTCCAGGCTGATCGGGGCCGGTGATACCTCCAGGGCGGAGCACGCCCTGGGCAATGCTATAGCTTTCTCTGTAGGGGTCTCGGTGATAATAATGATAGCCGGCCTCGTCGATACCGACGGATGGCTCAGGCTGATGGGGGCATCGGAGACCGTTCTGCCCTACGCCCGGGAATACATGAGCATCATTCTCATAGGTGTACCGATCAAGGCCCTGGCCATGGCACAGAATGCTCTGATCAGGGCAGAGGGAAATGCCCGGATTCCCATGACGGGGATGATCATAGGTGCCATCTTGAACATCATACTCGATGCCGTGTTCATAATCCATCTGAATATGGGAATAAGGGGAGCAGCGCTAGGCACCGTGATAGCCTCGGCGGTTACGGCCCTGTACTTGTTGAGTTACTACCTCTCGGGCAGGAGTTTCCTGAAGGTCCATGTGCAGAACTTGACTGTGAAGTGGGATATCCTGAGGCCCATTCTCACCATAGGCATCTCGGCGTTCACCATGACGACAGCCGGAAGCCTGGCAGTGGTCTTCATAAACAGGACGCTGTTCACGTATGGCGGAGACCTGGCTGTCTCTGCCTACGGCCTTATCAATCGAATAATGATGTTTGCCTTCATGCCGGGCATGGTTATCGGTCAGGGCCTGCAGCCGATCCTGGGGTTCAACTACGGCGCCAAGCGCTACGACAGGGCGCTGAGGGCCATCAAGATAGCTATCATTGCTGCCACGGGCTTCAGCATCGTCGCCTTCTTCGCTCTCTACTTCGCTCCAGAATTGTTCGTCCGTCCCTTCACTACTGAAGTCGAGCTCATCGCCCTAAGTAGTCACGCCGCCCGGCGCATCTTCTTTGTCAAGTACCTGATTGGCTTCATGATGGTGGGCTCCACGATATTCCAGGCCATGGGCAAGGCGCCTCAGGCATTTGTCACGGCAATAGCCAGGCCAGCCCTGTTCCTGCTCCCTCTGGTGCTCATCCTGCCCGGATACTGGCAGCTGGAAGGCGTATGGCTGGCGTTCCCGGCTACAGACCTGCTTGCCTTCATACTGATGCTTGTCCTGCTTATGCCTCAGATAAGGATGTTTCGCAGGCTGAAACAGGAGAGGCTCGGCCAGGATATTGGTCTCCCTTCAGGCCAGCACCCGGGCTGACACATGGGGCGACCGATTTCTGCGCACTTGATTACAGAACGACTTCGTTCAGACGATGGGCCCAGGAGCGGCACAGCTGACGCGCATGGCCCCGGCCCTCATGCCTCACGTGCCACCTTAGTTGCGGGACTGCAGGAAAGACAGCACCGTTTCGTTGAACAATTGCGGATCCTCCTCCATGGGAAAGTGCCCAGTCCCGGGCATGAGGTGAAACTCCGCATCCGGTATGCTGCCACTCCATCGGTCGATGTTGGCCCTGTCTATCCAGGCATCGTGCTCGCCCCACAGGATCATGGTGGGGACCGTTATGTCCTCCAGATCGAATGAGATGGTGTTCTTATGCATGTCCCTGGTCATGGCCAGCAGCGATCCTGCCCACCGGCCGGTCACTACTCGATCATAGTAGCCATCGAGGACCTCCGCTGTAACCATATCCTTATGATAGGCGCTGTCAAGAATGCCTCTAACGCGCTCCTTTGAAATGTAGTGCGTGAGGAAGAACTCGCCCGCTCTTCTCAGCAGGCCGATATGCAGTAAAGCAGCGGGAAGTGCCGGACGCTGGTCCAGGTTGAGCGCGCCGGCCACGCTTATCAGTCCCAGGACCTTCTCGGGGTACATGTGGACGAAATGGAACATGACGCTGCTGCCCATGCTGTGTCCTACCAGATAGGCCCGGTCGACGCCCAGCCTTGCCAGCACCTCCGCCACCAGCCCGGCCTGAGCCGGGTGCGAGTAGTCGGATTCAGCATCCTTGTGGGAAAGCCCGAACCCCTTCATGTCCAGACCGATGGTCCTGTAGCCCTGTTCGGCGAAGAAGGGCACATTATAACGCCAGGAAAAGGTTGAACATCCGAATCCGTGCAGGAAGACCACGGTTTCTCGTGGGGACTCCGGGTTTCGCTCTTCGACGTACATTGACACCCCGTCGACATCAAGGAACCGGCCGTGCTTACCCATCAAGTCCTCTGCCGGTGTCCCAGTGCTGTTGTCGCCGGTGGGCAGGAGATATGGTACAACGAAGGCAAGAATGATCAGAGCCACGACTGCACAGGGAGACACGGCTAACCCGGGGGGTCTGAGCCAGAGCTTGACCATGAGCCCATTATACCACCCGAGCAGGCCCCATTCGCCCGTAAGCTATGGTGTGCACACTATGACAGGAACCGGCAGGCCATCTTAAGATGGCCTGCCGGTTAGAAGGGTACTGCTATTCTCGTCGCAGCTACGCGCGTGCCTTGTGCCCGTCGTTCTACTTGACGTACTTGACCAGCCGCTTCATGAGGCGGGGCAGGTCGGTGGCTTCATAGCTCATCGATCCGCGAGCCTCCGCGTCCGGACTCATGTGTTGTAGGGCCTTGTCCCGTACCCTCTCGAGCAGCTTGATCAGTGTGCGCTTCTCCTCGTCTGAGAGCGACGACATTATCTCGTCAATCAGGCTCCAGGCAGCCGGAGTGGCCGGTTTGAAAGCCTGCTCTCCCTTGCTGGTGATGACCAGGCGTACTTCCCTGCGGTCGGGCAGATCCCTTAGCCTCCTGACCAGGCCGGCATTGACCATGCGGTCGACTATCATGCTCACCGTGTTGACCTTATGGCCCACCCATCGGCCGATGTCGGTCGGCCTTACAGGATCGTCGAAGTATTTTATGGCCACAAGCACCGTGTATTGCTCTGCCGTAAGGCCGAATTCGCTGAACACGCGGTCCTCGGAGTTGAAAAGCATGTCGCGTGTGCGGTGCAGCAGCAGCAATGCCTGGATGGTCAGACTCCTGTCATCCAGTTCTTCCGGCCTGGGGCTCTTGCTCTCAACAACCTTGGTCGCCCGAACAGATCTCCTGGGCGCCACTTTTTTCGAAGCAGTTCTCATAGTTCACCTCCGTACAGTGTTCTCATCTGTTAGCCTAGAATACCTGTGTCAATAATATCATGAGACCAAACCACTGGATAGCGTGTTAGCCCCTTGTTTACGCGCCATGTCAGTATGGTGTAGAATACCAAGCTGGTACGGTATCATAGAGAGTCGCCCTATCCGGGCCAGGTCGGCAGCGGGAGATCAGGAAGATTGACTACCCAGAAGACAAGAATCGTTGTAGTAGAGGACGAAGCTCTGTTTCGAGAGATGCTGGTCGGTGCCCTATCGCGCCAGAACGGCCTCGAGGTGGTGGATACCGCCGAAGATGGCGAGCGGGCTGTCCGGCTTGCGCGGGAGTGCAAGCCTGATGTGATGCTGATGGACATTGAGCTTCCCGGCGAAATGGATGGCATAGAGGCCTCGCTGGTTATCAAGAAGGAGAATCCAGGAATCGGCATCGTTATCCTCTCGGCCCACGACGATCCCCTCTACGTGACCAGCCTGCCGCTCGGAGAGACTGCCGGATGGGCGTATCTTCTGAAGCAGTCCGTTCGGGACATATCCGCGGTCGTTCAGGCCATTGAGGGCTGCGCACGGGGCATGGTGGTCATGGACCCGGCAGTGATGGCCAGGCTCCGCCCCCGGGAGGGCTCCGCAGTTATCAGGCTTACGCCCAGGCAGCAGGAGGTGCTGCGGTTGCTGGCGGAGGGCTTGAGCAATGGCGCCATCGCCAGGCAACTGGTCTTGGAGGAGAGGTCGGTTGAAAGCTACATCAACGTCATCTACCAGCACCTGGGGCTGTCCGGCGAGCCTGAGATAAACATGCGGGTCAAGGCCGCCCTGGCCTTCCTGCAGTCCTCGCAGGGAAGCAGGCGCAAGAGCGCGCCCTGAGTTATCCCGCGTTTATCCACTGTGTTAGCATCCTATACTAAGGCTCTAGTATGATGCTATTCTTTGGGCGTGGGCAGCCAGCAAGTCCAGGGACCCAGCCGGACGTACAGGACCATCCTGGCCGATGACGATCCCCTGTTTAGAGAGTGGCTGCGCCCTGTACTGGAAAACAGCGCACACTTCCAGGTACTGGGAGAAGCCTGTAACGGGGCCGAGTGTATTCGTCTGGTCGACAAGGTCAGGCCGGATTTGGTTGTCCTCGACGTCTACATGCCCGACTGGGACGGACTTGAATTGGCCGACTATCTGAAGAAGAACTTCGCCGACATCAAGACGATAGTCACAAGCTCACACAACGACGAGGTCTACTCCAGGCTGGCCGAGCAAGACGGCGCCGTGGCCTTCATCCCGAAGGCTCGCCTTTCGGTGACCGCTCTGCTTGACGCCCTGCGATAGGCACCTCCGCCCTGACTCGCGTCCCCTTTCCGGGGCTGCTCTTGACGGCGCAACTGCCTCCTGCCGCCGCTGCGTAGTCCGACATGATCGCCAGGCCGATGCCGGTGGCAGGACCTGCTCTGTCAAAGCCGGTGCCGTTATCACTTACCGTCAGGCGCAATATGCCGCCGTCAGATAGCGATAGCTTCACCACCACATTCGTCACCGCCCCGTTGTGTTTCAGGATGTTGGCCAGGGCCTCTTCAGCTACGCGGTACACCGACAGCTTGACGTTGTCCGGAATCAACCTTCGGTCGGCCTGTTCCCTGGCCCTCAGCTGTTTGCTCACCTGTAGATCAACGGATAGCTCGGCGCCATACTCATCGGCCAGTGCCTCCAGGCCGACACATAGACCCAGCCGCAGAATCGAGGGAAAGAGACGATGGCTGATGGGCCGGATGTGTGCGCTCTGCAGTTCCTCTAGCTTCTGACGGACATCGGCCAACTCCAGCGCCATCGTGTCTGACTCCGCCCCGGCCTCAAGCTCTGCCAGCTTGTGCCCCAGCAGTATTAGACGGTTTTGCACCGTCCCGTGAAGTTGGCCGGCTATATCCCTGCGCAGCGCTTCCTGGGCCCTGATAATCCGGCGCCGTGATTCGCTAAGCTCCTCCGCCCGCGCCTGGGCTATCTCCTGCTCACGTCTCTGCCTCTCCGCCGCCTTCTGCTCCGTGATGTCCTGCATCAGAGCGAGCATCGCGAACGGTCTGTCTCCCACCCCCTTGAGCACCGTTACGGTCATGAATGAGGGGAATTCTTCTCCGTTCATACGGACGTGCCAGACCTCGCCCCTGTTGGCACCGGTCTCCAGCAGGCGCCGGTTGAACGGAATCACCTCTGTCTCCATCTGCTTCCGGGTATGAAAGACGCTCAAGTGCCTGCCCGTCACTTCCTCGACCGAACGCCCGTGCATAGCGGCCCAGGAATCGTTCACGAACGAAATGACCCCATCCATGTCCGTCATGGCGATGCCCTCCGCGGACTGCTCCACGGCGACCCTGTACTTCCGCAGTTCCTGTTCAGCCAACATGCGCTCGGTGACATCGCGGGTCACTCCTACCACGCCGCCAAACTCGCCACCCGGCCCGTGTAGTGGAGAGCAGACTACTTCCGCCCACATCTCGCATCCATGCCTGTCGCGCACCCGGATGGTGCCTCTGGCGCTGTCCTGAAGGCGTCCATCTCGTAGACCCGTAAGGGCGTTCATCACTATGTGCAGGTCGTCCGGGTGTACGAACCCTTTCCAGCCGATGCTCGGCCACTCCTCCAGCGTGTAGCCGAACAGGCGTTCGGCCGCGGGGGACTGGTAGGTCAGCCGGAGTTCAGAGTCAAGGGTCCAGATGGAGTCTGAAGTGTTTTCCGTAATCAGTCTGTAGCGCACCTCGCTCTCCCGCAGCGCCGCCTCCGCCTGCTTGCGGTCGGTGATATCATGAAACACGCCCAGTACACCGACCACCTTGCCACGTCCATCTCTGACCGGAGCTTTCAGGGTTTCCACCACTTTTTCCTGTCCCTTTTCTATATACCTCTCTTCTATTCCCTCTGGATTCCCCGACTCAATCACCCTCTTGTCATCTGCTCTGTATTTCTCCGCCAGGTCCGCGGGATAGAAGTCGAAGTCAGTGTGCCCCGAAATCTCCTCGGGCTTTATCCCCAGGTCCTCAGCGTATCCGTCATTGCAGGAAACGTAGACCAAATTACTATCCTTAATGAATATCTTCTGGGGGATAGTTTCAACCAGCGTCCTGTATTTTAGTTCGCTCTCCGCAAGTGCCTGCTCCGCCCTCTTGCGTTCAGTCACATCCCGCACAAACACAACTACCTGCCCCCCTTCGGCATCAAAGCAGTGCGCGCTGACCTCAACGTCTATCATCGTGCCGTCCTTGCGACGGTGCCGGGACTCGAACCGGCTGTACCCCTGCTCCCTGACCGTCTTCAGGCGTTGGGCCGTCTCTTCCGGCGTCTCAAGTGCCACGATATCATTTATGGACATCGTCAGCAGTTCTTCAAGCGTATAGCCCACCATCCGGCAGTATGACTCGTTGAACTCCAGGGGTCTGCCGTCCAGATCGATAATCCCGAACCCGTCCAGGGCGGTGTCGAGTATCATCCTGTGCTTTTCCTCCGTGCGCCTGGACTCGGTGATATCTGCAACGGTCGCCACCACGCCGTCGACTTCGCCTCTGGCGTTCAGCACTGGTGAGGCGTTGACCCTGATCCAGACTATGGTCCCCTCCGGGCGCTCCACGCCCATCACCGCGTCTCTGATCGGCCGCCTTTCCTTCATCGCCCGCAGCCCCGGTGTTTCCTCGGTCGGCATAGAGGTTCCGTCTGGGCGGAGGATCCTCCAATCTGGAGAGATGTAGTTGCGGCCTATGATCTCGGATCGCCGCAAGCCAAGGATACGGCCGGCTGCGGCATTGGCCTCCATGATCCGGCCGTCGCGGGCGATCAGAACGACTCCCTCGATCATCGTGTCGAACAGGGTCTGGAGTCGTGCCTCGTGTTCACTCAGGGCCGGCTCAACCTGCGTCCCCCCGGTATCCGACGAGGTGTCGCCTCCACCGCCCGTTCGCGTGTACTTCGCCGTCATAGTCGTATCACTTTATGGGCCCGCCTTTTGCTAAGCATGCGGGACATGATAGCATCTACCGGATTACTTCTGCCAGTATCTACCCTATTGCTGAACTCTGAACCCGCCCTCGCCCACCAGCTCACTGAGTTCATCAGCCAGTTCGGGGCAGTAGTTCACCCTCAATAGGGGCATCTCCAGGTTGGTTGTGTCACCGTCGCCGACGACGGCCAGAGACACTCTATCTTGCCCGGGATAGCTTCTCAGGGCATCCATGATGCTGCGCAGGCGCTCGATGTCACTGGTGGCGTCGCCCGACTGGTTGATGTCTATCATTACATGATGGGGCCGCCGCTCGCTCAGCACTGCCTGCCGCACAGGCAATAGTTCCACCTCCTGGCATTCTAGCTGCACCTCCCTGTCCCGCACCTTCACCTCGCCTTTGATAGCAAGGATGTTCCCCTCCTGCCATAGTCCCTGGGTGCTCTCGTAGATTCTGGGCCAGGCGATTACCTCCAGGCCGGCGTCCAGGTCTTCGATTGCGGCCACAACAAAGGGACGCCTGGCTCTGGTGTAGGCCTGACGCACCGAGATAACCATTCCTGCCACCGTCACCGTCTCATCAACCATCTCCGTGCTGATCTCCGCGCAGGAGAGCACGCCTTTCAGGCCGGAGCTTTCATCCGCGCGTTGCCTGGCCAGGAAGTCGAGTGGCTGGGAGAAGTAGACGCCCAGCAGTTCTCGCTCCCAGACCAGCTTCTGCTTGGTGGGCACCTCTTCCTCTGAATGCAGGTCAGCAATATCGGCCGCTGGAGCGCTCTGCCCCCAGAGGTCAAACATACCGACCTGTCCCGCCTCCCTGGCCCTCTGCCTGCTTTGGGCCTGGGGAATCACCCTGTCCAGCGAGTCAAGCAGGACATTGCGGCTGCCCAAGCAGTCGAAGGCGCCGACCTTGATCAAGCTCTCCAGCACCTTCTTGTTTATGTTTCTGAGGTCGGTTCGAACACAGAAGTCCTCGAGCGACTGGAAGTCCCCTCCCGATTCCCGGCTGGACACGATATGCTCGATCGGCGAGGAGCCAACGTGCTTGATGGAGCCCAGCCCGAAGCGGATGGCTGCCTCACTCCGTCCCGCTTCATCCGCCGGCTGGTTAGCTGGAGACGCGGTCTCAATTGTGAAGTTAGCATGGCTCTTATTGATGTCAGGCGGCAGCACTCTGATGCCCAACCTCCGGCATTCCGCAATCGCCGAACGGACCTTTTCCGTGTTGTCGGCATAGGTGTCGAGCAGGGCGACCATGTACTCGATGGGATAGTTTGCCTTGAGATAGGCAGTGCGGCAGGCAATCAAGGCGTAGCAGACGCTGTGGGCCTTGTTGAAGGCGTAACCGGCGAAGGGGAGGATCAGGGAGAAGACCTCCCTGGCCAGTTCCGGCGATATGCCGTTCTTCTTCGCTCCGGCCATGAAGTTGCGCTCCTCCTTTTTCATCACCTCGGGAATCTTCTTGCCCATGGCCTTACGAAGGATGTCCGCCTCGCCCAGGCTGTAGCCGGCCAGGGCACGGGCGATGAATATCACCTGCTCCTGATACACGATCACTCCGTAGGTCTCCTCCAGAATCTCCTTGAGTATGGGATGCAGGTAGTGAATAGGCGCAGTGCCCTGCTTGGCCCTGATGAAGGTGGGGATCTGCTCCATCGGACCTGGACGGTACAGCGCCACCATCGCTGCTATGTCGCTGAAGTTGGTGGGCTTGAGTTCCTTGATGTACCGGCGCATGCCCGCGCTTTCAAGCTGGAAGATGCCTCTGGTCTCGCCTGAGGCAAGCAGGTCAAAGGTGCGGGCATCGTCGAGCGGAATCTGCTGCAGATCCAGCGAGACCCCGCGACTGCTGGCGATTATCTCTCTGGCCTTGGTCAACACGGTGAGATTCGATAACCCCAGGAAGTCCATCTTGAGCAGGCCCAGGCTGGCGATGCTGCCCATATGGAACTGCGTCATCACTCCGACCTGTCGCGAGTCACCTCTTCCCACCATCTGTAGCGGCACATATTCAGTTAGAGGTTCCCGCGAGATGACCACGCCGGCGGCATGGGTGCTGGCGTGTCTGACCAGGCCCTCCAGCTTCCTGGCCGAGTCAATCAGGTTGAGTATGTCGGGGTCCTGGTGATACACGTCGTGAAGCTCGCTGCTCTGCGCCAGCGCTCTCTCGAGCGTTATGGTCAACTCCAGAGGGATGAGACGGGCTACCCGGTCCACCTGGGCATAGGGCATGCCCAGAACCCGCCCCGTGTCCCTTATCGCTGCTCTGGCTCCCATGGTGCCGAAGGTGATGATCTGCGCCACGTGGTCGGAGCCGTATTTCTGGTTGACATAGGACAGCACCTCATCGCGGCGATCGTCCTGAAAGTCCAGGTCAATGTCGGGCAGTTCGCGTCGCTCAACATTAAGGAATCGCTCGAAGACCAGCGCATATGCCAGCGGGTCTACATCGGTAACGCCCAGGCAGTACAGGGCCAGGCTGGCGGCGGCGCTTCCCCGTACGCCGAAGCAGATGCCGCGCTCCCTGACAAAGGAGATTATGTCCCAGACGACCAGGAAGTAATGGGCGAAGTTCGTCTTCTGGATGACATCGAGTTCGTGGCTGAGCTGCTCTCTGACCCTTGAGTCGGGGTCCCCATAGCGTTTCGCCAGACCCTGCCAGCAGAGATCGGCCAGGAGATCATCGGCGCTCTTGCCGTCGGGCAGTTCCACCTGTGGCAGGTGTAGCGTTGCGAAATCCAGCTCCAGCTGGCACATATCAGCTATGGCCTGAGTGTTCTCCACGGCCTGGGGCAGGTCCGCGAATAGCTCGGCCACTTCCTGAGGACTTCTCAGGTAGAAGAAGTCACCGGCCATCTTCATCCTCTTCTGGTCGTTGACAGAGGTATTGGTCTGTATGCAGAGGAGAAGGTCATGCGCCTGAGCATCTTGTTGATCGACGTAGTGAACATCAAAGGTCGCTGCCGGCGGTATGTCCAGTCTGGAGGAAAGCGCAATAAGCTCCCGGTTGATCTGCTCCAGCTCAGGCATAGGATGCCTCTGGATCTCCAGGCAGAAGTCGTCGAATACTTGCTTGTACCATGAGGCCGTCTCGTCCAGTTCGTTGCTCCGCCCCTCGAGTACGAGCCGTCCCAGTTCGCCGTGAGCACACCCGGAGAGGGCAATAAGCCCTTCGTGATGAAGCTTGAGGAGTTCCTTATCGACCCTTGGCTTGTAGTAGAACCCCTCCAGGTGGCTCTTGGTAACCAACTGAAGTAGATTGCGGTAGCCCCGCTCATTCTTGGCCAGCAAGGTGAGATGATAGGGCGTTCTGCGGCCGGGCTCTCGGCTATGGCGGTCCGTCTCGGCGACGTAGACCTCGCAGCCGATGATCGGCTTTATGCCTGCCTCCCTGGCGGCCAGATAGAAGTCCACTACACCGTACATGGCGCCGTGATCGGTGATGGCCAGGCTGTCCATGCCCAGTTCTCTGGCGCGTGCTACAAGCTGCGGGATGCGGCACATGCCATCGAGCAGGCTGTACTCGGTGTGGACGTGAAGATGGGCAAACCTTGGTGCTGACGAAGTGCGCAGGGCCAGCGACATCGGCTGAATTATAGCATCTGCGCCCCCACCTCCCAACGCAGGTTCTGCTGCCGTCAGGGGCTGATCGGCAAAGCGTCAGGTCATGACCCGGCGGTCGTCGGGGCCCCTCGCTCCCTCCCTCGCTTAGTACAGGTCGGTGAGCATGGGAATCGTGGTCAGCATCATGATGACTCCGTAGCTTAGCAACAGCAGGGCAAGCCTGCTGCCGGACGGCCGCCTCCTGACGCAGTAGACCACCGTGGCCACGATAAGCGCACTCTGAGCAAGCATGAGCAGATAGTAGGCCACGGTGAACTCCTCCATGAACGGATAAGAGACCATCAGCCACAGCGAGGAAAAGGCGGTGAAAGGCGATAGATACAGGATTCTCAGCCCGTTGATCTGATCAGGCCAGAGAGCGCCCGTCTTGACCTGGCGTACGTACACCTGCGGCAAGCCAAAAAACAGGTACTGCTCGCCATAGTAGACATCCGGCGTCATCAGACTGCCCTGCATCCAGACCTGCCGGCCCTCCTCCAGTTCCAGACGTGAACTCATTCTGGTGAAGGCGCTGTTGATCGTCACCACGAACGTGCGGGCCGGAGCACGGCCTTCCATTTCCTCGGCCAGGAAGTATCTCAGCTTGCCCTGAAGTGTCTCTCCCAGCTTCTCAGCAAGCCGGGCCCTGAAGACGTACGGTTCAGGGCTGTCGGTGGGAATCAGGTGTACTACCACGAACGGCAGCCCGGTGAACAGCACGGCCAGAATCACGAGCGCAGCCTTTACTCTCATCTCGCCTCGTCCCTTAACACAATATGGTAATCCGAAAGAGCCGGACAATCAAGTGATGATCCTCTGCCTGCAACAGTGTTCGTAAACGACCGCGGTTCCATCGGTGTTCCTCAGGATCCTGAGGCGCATCCCAGACTGCGACCTTCAGAGCGTCTGGGTCTGCATCATGATGACGGGCGGATCGAGAGGGAGGCGCGAGTCGCTAATGGGACATTCCGTTTCTGTGTTACACTGGACGGGGTCAGAATACTAACATGGCAGAAAGGAGCAGTCGTTGATCGCAGGAGCACAACTGAAGAAGATCTTTGAGTCCGCTCGCATAGGCAGGATGCAACTCAAGAACCGCATAGTCATGCCCCCGATAGGGACCTACTTCGAGGAGGAGGACGGTCCTGTCGGGCCGAGGATGATCTCCTACTATGAGGCGCGGGCCAGGGGCGGAGCCGGGCTGATCATCGTTGAGGGCAGCGCCCCCGTCCTCCAATGCGCGATTCCCCGTCAGGCCGTCCTGGGCGACGATAGGCTCACTCCCGGGTGGCGGGAACTGACAGACAGAGTCCACAAGCACGGCACCAGGATAGCCGTCCAGTTGATGCATGCCACCTGGGAGGACCGGGTTGGCAGGTTCGTTCAGGTCGGTCCTTCTCCGCTGATAGTACCCACCAGGTTCATGGGTCTCTCCGGCCAACCCCCTCATGAGCTCACCGTGCAGGAGATCGCCGAAAGGGTGGGCTGGTTTGCCTCGGCTGCCAGACGTGCCAGGGAGGTTGGCTTTGACGGCGTGGAGATTCACGCTGCTCATCAGTACCTGGTGGCAGCCTTCCTATCTTCGGCGACGAATCAACGCGATGATGAATACGGTGGCCCGGTAGAGAACAAGGCCAGATTTCTGCTGGAGATACTCCGTGCCATCCGTGAAGAGGCAGGCCAGAACTTTCCCGTCTGGGTCAGGCTCAACGCGCAGGAATGGGGGGTGGAGAACGGGGTTACCATTGAGGAGACCAGGCGGGTGGTGCCGCTGCTGGTAGAGGCGGGTTCTCAAGCCGTTCATGTATCTGGCTATGGTGCCGGCCCTTACATGACCAGCGCCCCGATCTCGGATACCCCGGGCTTTCTGGTACCTTTGGCCGAAGAGGTCAAGAGGGTGACCGATGTGCCGGTCATTGCAGTGGGCAGACTGGACCTTGAGCTCGGCGAAACCATTCTCCGTGATGGGAAGGCCGACCTGATAGCCATCGGCAGGCGTCTCATGGCCGACCCCGACCTTCCTCACAAGGGGGCTGCAGGCAGGCTCGACGATGCTCTGCCCTGCATAGGCTGTCTGGAGTGTATCAACCGGCTGGCCTTCGAGCCGGGCAGCAAGGGCGCGGTCTGCGTCGTCAACCCCGCTATGGGCAGGGAAGATGAATATCAGATCTCTCCGGTCGCAAATGCCAGGCGTGTGGTTGTAGTGGGTGGAGGACCGGCAGGCATGCAGGCTGCTCTGGTCGCGGCAAAGAGAGGCCACAGGGTTACCCTGTTTGAAAAGGATGCCAGGCTTGGCGGGCAGCTTAATGTCGCCGCTGTACCTCCGTTCAAGGACGATATCCTCTACTGGACAGATTATATGGTCGGTCAACTGGAGAAAACTGGAGTAACAGTTAAGCTGAGCACGACGGCCACTGCCGAGGTCATCGCCGGAGAGAACGCGGATGCCGTCGTGATAGCCACCGGGGGCGTTCCGACCATGCCTGATATACTCGGCACCGATGCTCCGAACGTGGTCACCGCTCAGGATGTGCTCTCGGGCAAGGCCGATGTCGGGCCCCACGTGGTGATCATCGGTGGGGGCACGGTGGGCTGTGAGACGGGGCACCATCTGGCCGAACGGGGGAAGACTGTTACCATCGTGGAATCACTGCCGCGGATGGCCGGCGATATGCTGTTTATGAACAGGCGCCGCCTCATGCACGCGCTGAGAAGCAAGCTGGTGAACATGCTTACCGGTGCTACCTGCCAGGAGATTGTGAAGGACGCTGTCCGCGTGACCACCGCTGAGGGGGAGCAGGTGACCATTCGGGCAGATACAGTTGTCATAGCAGTCGGCTACAGGGCCGGCCAGCAACTATATCAGGCACTGGAAGGCAAAGTCCCCGAAATGCACTGCATAGGCGACGCCGCGCAGCCCCGGAAAATGCTGGAAGCGGTGGACGAGGGATACCGTACCGGCCTGGCCTTGTAGGGATTCGTAATCCACTTCAGTTGTATAGTGAGCCTATCATCCATTGACAATAGCTCAAGCGGTGCTATAATGGTACTGGCTG